>SHUM01000002.1 GCA_009691245.1 Acidobacteriota bacterium
AGTGCGGCCTGCGGGTGTTGTACTGCTGCCGCCACTGTTCGATCACCACCTGAGCCTCCTTCAATGAATAGAAGATCTCTCCATTCAGACATTCATCTCTCAGCCTGCACCGTGATCCCGGCTTCCTTGCACGCTTGCGGCGTTGTCTTCCCGCTGGCCACCGCCACTTCAACCTGCCGCAACACCACCGTTACGATCTGCTCTGGTTTGTACCTCTGCATCGGCATATTCAAATACCTCCCTCATGAGATTCTCTCTCACTTCGGCTGGTATCGAAATCGCCGGGCAGGTCAGGAGGCTACCTTAAAGGAAGTTGAAACGTGGGCTGTTCGGAAGTCCTACTTCCTCTTAGACGAAAACGCCTCAGATACATCCAAGGCGTTGAAAACATCACGCAACCGAGTGGCGCGCGTTATCAATGAAATGGATCGGGCCGATGTCGAACTATAATCCCCCAGGTCTTGAATTTTTAAACATTAGACTCCCCCATTCTCAAGTAATCCGCGGATACAGGAATTTCTAGATAGGGCGTTAACGACCACGGGCCCTGCTGTCCGTTGATATAATACTTAAAAGTCGAATGAATAGGTGAACTTGGCCTGCATGGTGCGATCTTTCTGGCCGTCCAGTTCCTCGCCCAGACGGCGGCCTTCGTTGTAGACGAGGAAGAAATCGTCGCCGGGGCGGTAGATGTAGTTCAGGCGAAAGTTCAGGCCGGAGAATGCGTCGGCGTTGTTGTATTGCATCGTGGTGGTGGTCAGCCACTTGTTGGTGAAGTTGTAATAGACGCGGAAGTTGACCACGTGATCGGTGAACTCGGTGGTGTTGATGCGCCCATCGTTGATGCGGTAGTTCAGTTCTACCGCCGAGTTGTTGTTGATCTTTACGCGCGGCGTGAACCCCCACTCCACCAGGTCGCCTCCATAGTAGCCCGGCGAGGGCTTGTAGGAAATCACGCCGGAGACGCGGCGCTTGGGCGAAAAGATAAAGCTGGAGTTGAGATAGAACCACTTATAATCGCCGTCCGGCACAACGACGGTGGGAAGCCGCCTCGCCTGACCGTACTGGTCAATCTCCACCAGCCGGCTGCGCAGCGTGAAGCGCTTGTCAATGCGCTCGAACGGCCGGTGCGGATTGGCGGTGATGGCGTCGCCGGAGTGAAACTCGATGCGATTGTGCATGTGCGCCAGGCGGCCGGTGAGACGGTACTGGCTGTCGGTCTCATAATCGAATCGCGGATTCATCGAGATGCGGCGGATGGGACCGCTCTTCGGCCGAGGGGCCACGGTGAAGCTGGCCGTATGCCTGCGCCAGTCCTTGCGGCGCGTGAAGCCGAGGTCGTTGCGGAAGTTCGGCTGGATATAAAAAGTTTCCACGCCAAAGGTATAGAGCTGCTCTTCCCAGAACATGCTGAAATCGCCTAGCCAGTCTTTGCCTTCGCTGCGCCTTGGCCCGATGGGCGAGGCGGTCTTGGCAAAGGTGCCAAGAATCTGTAGGTAGCGGAAAAAGGTGAAGTTAACGTCGGCGCCATACACGCGATTGTAGTCCCCCGTGCCGCCCATCTCCTTGCTCAGGACGAAACCGCCGATGATGGAGCGATTCAGCACGTTCTTCTTGATGCGGACGACGCTGTAGTTGCTGGCCAGCGTGTTGTAGTCCGCATCGCCTTCCGTCTGCACGGACATGAAGCCGAGCGAAAGGCCGCGATAGTTGCCGGTGATGCGCGCGCCGCCCTGCATGGGCACCGATGAATCATTATTGATGCTCGATCCGATGCGCCGCGTGTGGATCAGGCGCAACTCAGGGACAAACTCGGCGCGTGGGCGTCCGAACTCGAAGATGCCCGCTCCTTCCAGGAAAAATTCGCGTTTCTCGGGATAGAACAGCGGGAAGCGGTCGAGGCTCACTTGCTGATCGTCCACTTCGGTCTGCGCGAAGTCGGTGTTCCACGTGAGGTCGGCGGTGAGGCCGGAGGTCAGGCGAAACTTCATGACTTCCATGCCCACGTCGGAGGCGTTGTCCGTATTGCTGCGAAAGTCGTTTGACGACCGCTTGAATCCCGCCACGCTGTAGGGCTTGATGCGATAGCGCATGCCGCTGTCGATGCCCTCGAGGCCGTCGAGGTGCCCGGACTGCGAAATATTCTCCAGCTTGTAGCTGCGGCTGAAACTGTTCCAGTAAGAAAACTCATTCTTGCGGCGGATGACGCGCTCGACATCCAAGCCCCAGGACTGCGCGCCCGCGCCGTCCTTCATGCGCAGGCTTTTAAAGGGGATGGCGAACTCGGCCACCCATCCACCTTCGATAACTTTCGCGGCCACGTCCCACTTCTCGTCCCAATTTTCGTTGAGGCTGCGGCCTTCATCGGTGATCAACGCGTCATACTGCGTGCCCAGCGGATTGGTGCGGAACAGATAGGCGTTGCGGTGATCGTGGAACGTGTCGATGACCAGGCTGAGCATGTCGTCGTTGGCGAGCGAGGAGTCGCGGCGGCGGTCGCTGGCCAGGATGCCGGCGTTGTCTTTGTCATAGCAGAGGATGGCAACGTACAGCGTGGTGGGCGTGTAGACTACGCGGAACTCGGTCTTCTCCGACGACGGCTGTCCCTCTTGCGGGTCTTTCTGAACAAATCCCAGCGAGACGGTGGCGCGCTCCCAAGCGGTCTCATTTAGATTGCCGTCCAGCACCGGCGGCGTCGAGGTTTTTACGGCGCGCAGCGAGCGCTGGGCATGGGCCGCAACCGCGTTATTGGCGGTGGGTGCGGTCATTGCAGTCGCCCCGTACCCCTCGCTCTGTTGGGCCGAGCCGGAAGCCGTCCCGAGCAACAGGAACGTCGCCAAGGCGCAAACGCGCCGGAGGCTTATGAATTGGGCAAAAAGTTTCATGGCCATCACCACCTATGCACTTTGTATAAAAGAGCTTCGCAAATTATCAATACGGTCTCTGACCCTCTAGACTGAACAAGCTGAAGCATGAATAGTCCGGCCCGGCAAGAGCTGGTCAGCTGTGAGCGATTTTACGTGAGCGGATTTCACGGGTCAAGAAAGAAAACAAATATGAAGGTAGTGCCTCAAATTAAAATTGCGGCTGAACTGCCTTTGTCATCCTGAGCTGCGCTCAGGATGACAGCCTTAAAATCAGGCTGAAATTTCAAACTGACCCACTACCCGCCGCCGCGGGCGGCCTATTCGGGCGTGCTATAATTTTCTGCTATGATCCATGAAATATTGCCGGTGGGAATGCTGCGATGTAATTGCTCCGTGCTGGGAGATGAGTCTACCGGCGAGGCCATGGTGATTGATCCCGGGGATAATATTGACGCGATTCTGGCCATCGTGGCAAGGCACCAGCTGCGCGTGAAGGCCATCATCGTTACCCACTCGCACATTGACCACATCGGCGGGGCCAAGAAGATGAAGGCGGCGACGGGCGCGCCAGTGTATCTGAACGAGAATGATCTGGATCTGTATAAGCATCTGGGCGAGCAGGCGCTGATGATCGGCGTGGCCGATCCGGAAAAGACGGAGATTGATCTCTCGCCCAAGGACGGCGACACCATAACCGCCGGACGCATCAGGGCCACGGTGATTCACACTCCGGGACATACGCCGGGCAGCATCTGCCTGTTGGTCCCGCAGTTGCCCGATGCAGATGGCGCGGCGACGGGCGCTCCTCCCACCTTGATCGCCGGCGACACGTTGTTTCGCGGCAGCATCGGACGGACCGACCTGCGCGGCGGCAACACGCGGGCGATCCTGAAGTCGATCAAGGATAAGCTTCTCGAACTGGACGACGCCGTCATCGTCATACCCGGCCACGGCGAGGAAACCACCATCGGCTACGAACGGGTTCACAATCCCTTCTTGCAATTGAACTAACTACCTCCCCGCATCATTTTTGTCTCGAATCACTTCCATTCTCGTCCCTTCCGGCAGCGTTGCGCGGCGCGTATCGGCCGCGGCACAGGTGTGTCTACATAGCGCTTGCGCGTCCGCTCGTCCTGTTAACACTCAGGTATAGGCAACTCCAAATGAGTCTTTCGTACCATTCAATGGAATTCGTTTCTGTCCGATAGTTACCTTTTGCCCATGCTTGCGGGCATCGTGCAGGTGTGCCCACAGCAGGACGGCAATTAGACGGAAGAGGAAACGAGATGCGGCGGCGGACGGATCGGAACTCGGAATCAAATTTGCAGCGCGCGAGGCGATGCATCCATCTGTGCGCGCTGGCTGTTTTGTCATTCCTGCTCGCACCGGCGGGCTGGGCACAGACTGCAAGCCAGACATCGGAGGCACTGTTTGACGACTCCGTGGTGCATGAGATTCACCTCACCATGGCTCCGGCGGACTGGGCGCAACTGAAAGCCAATTTCCGCGCGGACACTTACTATCAGGCAAACTTCTCCTGGAGTGGACAGCAGGTCCAGCGCATTGGAGTGCGTTCGCGCGGCAATGGCTCGGCGAGCGGCGAAAAACCATATCTCGGGCTGGACTTCAGCCGCTATGTCTCATCGCAACGATTTCTTGGATTGAGCGCCTTCCGCCTGAAGAATGCTCTGCAGGACTGGTCGTTCGTGCATGACCGTCTGAGCATGGCGCTGTTCCGCCGCATGAACATCCCGGCTCCGCGCGAGGCGTTCGCAAAAGTCTTCATGAACGGCGATTACATCGGTCTGTATATCATCATTGAGGAGATGGACACCAACTTCCTCAATCGCGTCTATGGCGAGAGCGCCGGATACTTGTTCCAATTCTCCTGGGTGCGCGAGTACAACTTCGAGTTTCTGGGCAATGATCCGGCCAATTACGCGCCGAATATGTTCGAGCCCAAGACGCGCAAGACCAGCTACGACCCCGCCACGCTGGTGGCGATGATCCGGGCGATCAATCAATCGTCCGACGCCAACTTCATCGCGGCTGTCTCCGAATACATTGATCTGAAAGAGTGGCTGCAATATTTGGCGGTGGAGCAATATCTGGCCGAATTCGATGGAGTCTTCGGTCATCTGGGAATGAACAATTTTTATCTGTACCGTCCGCCTAATGGGAAGCTGTTTCATATCACTCCCTGGGATAAGGAGCAGGGTTTCTGGGAACCCGAAAAGTCCATTTGGGCGCGCACACAGCAAAACGTACTGATGCGGCGGGCGATGCAAGTCCCTGCCTTGCGCGACCTCTATCTTGACGCGGTGCGCCGTGCCGCGCTGGCCGCGGGCGGACCCGGCGGCTGGCTGGAGAAGGAACTGGCCCGCGCCTATGAACAGATACGGGAGGCAGCGCTGTCCGACCCGGCGAAGCTAACCACGAATGAGGAATTCGAGTTCGCCATTGAAGTCACACGGCAGTTCATTCAGGTCCGGCGCGATAACGTCATCTCAGAAGCCGGCCCAATCCCCGCGCCCTCCGTGCGATCGGCGATCCCCGCGGGGATGGAAAATCCTGCCAGTCCGGAGCTGGTAGTCGGCGGGCTGGCAGCGATTGAAGGTGAGAATCTGGCCTATTGGGATTGGCCGGCGGCAGAGTTCCCTCTGCCCAGACAACTGAATACCTCCGTGGCGGAAGTGAACGGCATCGCCGTGGCGCCCGGACACATCAACTTTCAGGTTCCCTGGGAGATGGCGGGCCTGACGAGCGCCACGCTGCGTGTAGTGGTGGATGGAAAACCGAGTAATGTGATCGAAATTCCCTTGACCGATGCGGCCCCGCGACTCATCTCGGCGAGCTTGGCTGCTCCGGCAATCCAGCCAGCAACAGCAGACTCTTCCAATGGAGATTCGGACGGTAGCGGGACCAACCCCAACGCCATGGCTCGCGGGTCGGTCATCTCGATCTATGCCATCGGCCTGGGGCCTGTCGCCAACCAGCCGACCAGCGGAGATCGCCCGTCCGCTGACCTGCCTGCCTTCAGCTTGCATGTCCCGGAAGTGACCATCGGCGACGTTCCCGCGCAGGTGCTCTATTCGGGCCTGGCGCCGGAGTGGGTGGGTGTTTACCAGATCAACGTCGCCGTGCCGATGGATGCGCCGGGCGGAGATTCCGTTCCGCTCATGCTGCGCATGGGCAGCGTGGAGTCCAACCTTCTCCATATTCCTATTCAGTAGAGTCAGCCACCGGACCAATAAACTGCCCTCCGCTTTGTTTGTGCCCCCTCAGCTAATCAGCGGCTGGACCACCGGGGGTAGACCATCGGGGGTTGGGTCAGCGGGCCCCGCTCATCCCCGGGCGTGTTATAATTTCCATTTGAATCATTGAATTTGCCTTTTGAATCACTGAATTTGGATGAATTATTGAGATGCCGGCCAATAAACCAGCGACCTCCAAAACAAATGTGTCCAGCGGCAAATCCACCAAGCGAGTGGTGAAGCGTCCGAAGAACTATTGCTTCGGATGCGGTCGTGACAACACAACCGGCATGCACTTGAAGATTGGCATTGACGAAGCGACTGCCGTGGCGCGGGGCGTCTATCGCACCAACGGACGTTTCCGTGGCTCGCGCTATCATCTGCATGGCGGAATTATCGCCACGCTGCTCGACGAAGCCATGGGCAATCTGAACCGCATTGACGCCATCATCGCCCCCACGGCGGAGTTGACGATTGAGTATTTGCGGCCCGTGCCCATCGGCACGAAAGTGGTGCTGGAGGCGCGGCGCTCGAAACAGGATGGCCGCAACTATTGGCGCGAGGGAACGGTGTCGGACGAGCAGGGCAACGTGCTGGCGCGCGCGCGGGCGCGGTTCGTCAAAATTGGCGACCGCTCGCCGAATCACCCATAGCGCGATGTGTGGTTGGAGTATGGAAGCCCTGGTAGCCACGGTGAGTGCTTTTCTCACCGTGAGCTTTCCCTCCAGATCCGACAGGCGAGAGCCCACGGCGAGAAAAGCACTCACCGTGGCTACCAACGCGAAGCACTAAACAGCAGAATTTTCGAGGAGGCAGCATGGCGGAGAATCAGGCGTATCGACTGAAGGTGGGATTGGCGGAGATGCTCAAGGGCGGCGTCATCATGGACGTTACCAACGTGGAGCAGGCCAAGATCGCCGAAGACGCCGGCGCGGTGGCGGTGATGGCGCTGGAGCGCGTGCCCTCCGACATCCGCAAAGAAGGCGGCGTGTCGCGCATGGCCTCCATCTCCATCATCCGCGCGATCATGAAAACGGTCAGCATCCCGGTGATGGCCAAGGTGCGCATCGGCCACGCGGTGGAAGCGCAGGTTTTGCAAGCTCTGGAAGTCGATTACATCGATGAGAGCGAAGTGTTGACGCCGGCCGATGAAGAGCATCACATCTATAAGCACGGGTATCAGATCCCGTTTGTCTGCGGTGCGCGCAATCTGGGCGAGGCGCTGCGGCGCATCGCTGAAGGCGCGGCCATGATCCGCACCAAGGGCGAGGCCGGCTCGGGAAATATTGTTGAAGCCGTGCGGCACATGCGCACCATCATGCGCGAGATGAAGCACCTGACCACTCTGCCCGAAGAGGAGCTGATGTCGGAGGCCAAGCGTCTGGCCGCGCCCTATGACCTGATCCGCGAAGTGGCCCGGACGGGCAAGCTCCCCGTGCCGAACTTTTCCGCCGGTGGCATTGCCACCCCCGCCGACGCCGCGCTGGTGATGCAGTTGGGAGCGGAGGCGGTGTTCGTAGGCTCGGGAATATTCAAGTCGTCCGACCCGGAAGCACGCGCCAAGGCCGTGGTGCGTGCAACCACCCACTTCAATGATCCCGCGGTGCTGCTGGAATGCTCCGAACAGGTGGGCGAGGCCATGCGTGGGTTGGACATCGCCCAGATAGACGAGAAGGACATGCTCCAGACACGCGGCTGGTAAGAGGAGCGGATAGAGGGAGAGTTTGACGTAAGGGCATGGCTTCAGCCATGCCGATTGAGCTTGCCGTAGCGAAGGGCTTTAGCCCCTGAGGTGCGTCCCCAGCGGTTAAAACCGCTCTCATGGACCATTTTACGGCACGGTTGAAACCGTGCCCTTACGATTTGCGAATTTGAAACTAACTGGCTACGAGAGGATTCCCTTAGCGCATGGGAGCCACGAAGACCTTTAATCCACTGGGTAAGCCTATCGGCATCCTAGCCATACAGGGTGATTTTGCAGCGCATGGCCGCATTCTGGAAGCGCTGAAGGTTCCCTTCCGTTTGGTCAAGAAGGCCGAGCACTTGGTAGGTTTGGCTGGCCTGATCCTGCCCGGGGGTGAAAGCACTACTTTAATTAAGTTCTTCGACAATGAAAAACTGTGGGAGCCGCTGGCGGCGTTCGCCAAGGATCATGCGGTGTTCGGTACTTGCGCCGGCGCCATCCTGATGGCCAGGGAAGTGGAAAACCCCGCGCAGCGCTGCCTGGGGCTGATGGATATGACCATTCGCCGCAATGCGTTTGGCCGGCAGGTCTATAGCTTTATTCGAAGCGCTCGCTGCAGCAATGAGTTCAATGCAACACTTGGCATGAAGGCAGCCAGCGACGTCCCTAAGATCGAGGCCGTATTCATTCGCGCGCCCCTGATTCTGAAGGCTGGCAAAGCGGTTGTCCCCCTGATCAAACTGGATGACAGCCCGGTGCTGGTCCGCCAAGGCAATTACCTGGCAGCGACGTTCCATCCTGAGCTTTCCGCTGACAGTGCTACCGTTCTATTCGTTCATGGATATTTCTGCCAGATGTGCTTCGGTGCTCTGCCCTCTCCCCTTAAGGGGTGTGTGTGATAACTCTGGTTTTGCGTCAGGGCACGGTTTCAACCGTGCTGAAATAGCGAATGCTAAAAGCGGTTTTAACCGCTAAGGGCGACACCTCGGGGGCTAAAGCCCCCCGCGATGGCGAGTCTGTTTGGCATGGCTAAAGCCATGCCCTAACGTCAAACTGACCCCGCACCAAACTCTGCATTGACCATTTATATAGATGAGTTTGTGGTACTGGCCCAGCTAGCCGATTAAGACTGAAGTTGTCTGGGACAGTGACGTGAAGTGTCACTAATAGTTGATTGCGCTGACTGGGCCAGTAGCGTAACTGAAAAATTACATTGTCCTACTGAGTGCGGTTAAGTATATATATCTAAAGTAAATATCCACTATGCTCGAAGACGTTAATGGCTTCGTTCTGATTTGGCATGGGAACTGCAACAGAGCTGCCGATAGAACGAATGGAACAAGAAATTCCAGCGTTCGGAGAGTTTTGCAAGATAGCTTAGTAGAAATTCAACTTAGTCCAAAATGTCGGAGAGGAGATTTACAGAAATGAAGAAGCAAAAAGGATTTTCGCTTATCGAGTTGCTGATCGTCGTGGCGATCATTTTGATCATCGCGGCTATCGCAGTGCCGAACTTGCTGCGTTCGCGCATGGCCGCCAATGAGTCGTCCGCGGCGGGTGGTCTCCGCACGCTTTCGACTGCCAATGTAACCTACGCCACGTCCTACGGTATCGGTTTTTCGCCTGACTTGGCTAGCCTTGGTTGCGGCGGCGGTTGCCCAGCCGCTCCAGCAACGGCAGATTCGACCGCCGCTGACTTGATTGATTCGGTTCTGGCCCAAGCGAGTGGTGGTATTGCCAAGAGTGGATACAGCTTCATTTATGAACCGGAAGTGGCGGCGCCCGATCCAGCTACGCAGAACCTTTCCTACGATATCATCGCCACGCCGACAGGTCCTAATGTTACCGGCGTGTCTCACTTCTGCGTGGATCAGTCCAATGTGATCCGCAAGGAAAACCCCGGCACGACCCTGGTCGGAGTAGTTATCGGAACCGCAACAAAAACTTGCGATCCTGCCATGCTCCCGCTGGGCAACTAACGAACTTGTTCTTAGTTGTGTAGATCAAATAGTATAAAGGGGGACTTCGGTCCCCCTTTATTTATTGGTCGGGTGCTCTGAGTTCAAATCGGATAGAAGTTTAGCGACCTCCGCCGAATTTCCCATGAACGCCCCAAAGAACTCCGCGGGATTGGCCGTGCGCCCGATCATGACCAGTGCAGCGTTGAGCGAACGCCGCGCTTCATCCCAGTTTCCCTGCTTCCAATACACAAAGCCGCTGATGATCCACAGCCCGGGATCAAATTGACTGACGCGCACGCCGCGCTCAATTGCCGCTCGCGCCGCTTCGAGGTCTCCAGCCAGATAATACGCGCGTGCCAGCTTGCCATGAATTTCCGGAGTCGCATTTGGCAATTCGGCCGCCATCTTATAGGCAATGATGGCTTGCTTGTAATCTCGCGCGGTAAAAGTAAAGCCTTCCCCCAGTTGTTGCAAGGTGTGCGGGGTAGCACGGATTTCAACCGCTCGAATCAACTCCTGCATCCCGCGATTGGTCTGGCCGTCCTTCAGAAGACTGGTTCCCAGGTTCATGTGACAGTACGCGGAGGTCAGGCAGGTGGGCGTAGTGGCCTCCCAGAGAGTCCGGTCACTCTTCCAGACAGGAATGTGTTGATGGGTACGCCATCCGAGGATGAGGACAATCGCCAGAATTGCTGCTTCCCAAGCACGCCTCGGAATTTTCGGCAAGAGCTCTTGGATATTAAAAAAGCCGATTCCTGCCAGGACAAATGCGCCGATGGCTGGAACATAGAGATAGCGATCAGCCACCCAGATTGGAAAAGGAACGATTTGTAGGACAGGTAGCAAGAAAACAAAAATCCACAATACCCAAAACTGAATTTTGCGATTGCCGCGCGATAGCACCCAGCTCATCGCGGCCAAGCCAAGCCAACCGAGAGTAACCAGCCAGTTAAAAGTTTCCTGCACTGGAAACATTTGCCAGGCCGACAGAGAAACAGGGAAAACTATTTGTTGCAGGTAAAATGCAAGCAGCAGCGGCATCTGCATGATGTGCCGCCCCGCTCCACCATAAAATTGCTGCTCCATGGACTGCGTTGAGCCGTGAAACGCGCCGAGATGGATTACCGTAAACATGCCGCTAATGGCAAAGAATAGCGACAGACTCCGCCACTTCAGGGTTCTGATGGTTGCCCCCTGGCGGTAGTCATACAACAGGAAGATTGCCGGAGCAACAACTGTATTGATCTTGGAGAGCACCGATAGAATCAGAAATAAGCCTGCCAGTGCTCCGTCCGTCCAATGCTGTCGCTCTCGCAGACGAATGAAAAACCAGAAAGAAATCAGAAAAAATAAAAATGCCAAAGTGCTCTTGCTTTCAGAGATCCACGCAACCGTCTCGACGTTGGTGGGATGCACCGCGAACAGCAAGCTGGCAACCAGCGCCACGCCCGGCGTTTCCAGCTTCTTCACAACCAGGTAAACCAGACAAACCACGGCGGTATGAATCAGCACCTGGCCTAGATGATACCCAAATGGTTCCAAACCAGAGAAGTGATGCACGAGCGCTAAGAAACTGTGCTGGACCGGCGCATAGTGTCCGAGATAGATGTCGGACCAAAACGCCCGTATGTGCATCCAGTCGAGTCCTTGAATTCTATAATTCCGAACTACATAGACTCCGTCATCCCAGACAAATTCGTAGTATAGGGTTACCGCGTAGAGAGCGGAAGTAACACTAATCAGTAGCGCATAAGGAAGCCATGCAAAGCTTGCGGAAAGCCTGTCCGTAAACTTCACAATAGACCATCGGTCACGAGATGCTGGAATCGTTGGGATCATGTCGCTTATTTCGGTATGGTGGAATTAGATGGCTTGAGTTCAGCCAACATCTTCCTTGTCTCGCCCCGGTCACCCCAATACTGGTCTACCATACCGTCAATTTGGATATCTTGGCCAAGCATTGAAATCAGCCCGGACAATGAGGCCCTAGCCCCATCCAAATTGCCCCGCTTCCACTGGAGGAATACGTCCATGACCCATACCCCGGGGTAGCGCCAATCATATTCTCTTCCAGTTTGAATCGCTTGACTCGCTAGATCCAATTGTCCTGAAAGTATATAAGCGCGCGCGAGTTTTGCATGGATTTTAGCAAGTCGTGGCCCTCCAATGTCCTGTCCGGCCGGCTTTCTGTCCTTTAGCGCCAGCAGATATATCCGAACCGCTTCGGGGTAATTTCGCGCGCTGCGCGTAAAGGCGTCGCCAAGATACATGAGAAACAGGGGTGTAGGCTGGAGTTCAACTGCTCGTACCAGTTCATCTCCACCACGCTGAAACTGCCCGGCGCTCATGAGCGCAAGTCCAAAGCTGGAGTGGCAGTATGCTGATGTCATGCACGTCGGTATGGTTGCCGACCACAGCGCCAGTTCATCCCTCCACACAGGCAGGTGCCTGTGTGTCCTCCAGGCCAGAGCAGCAACCACGGCCACCGCGAGCGTCCCCGGCTGCACAAGCCAATCCCAACACCAAAAGAAAAGCCTGGCTACGAGCGTCGCCCCGCCAATTAGAGGAATGTAGAGGTAGCGGTCCGCCACCCAAATCGGAAATGCAACTATCTGCAAAACGGGAAGCAAGAAAACCAGAATCCACAAGGCCCAAAACTGCGTGTCCCGGCCGGCACGAACGAGAAAAACAAGCAGCAGCGCAAGCCCAGTCCAGGCAAGGGCCACGATCCAATTAAAAGATTGTTGAACTGGAAACAGCTCCCAGGCAGACAGCCTGAAAGGAAGTACAATCATTTCCAAGTAGAACGAGATCAACAGCGGAAAATTCATAAGGCGCGTGCCCAGCCCGCTGTAGGGGCTGCCATCCAGCATTTCGCCACTGTTTCCGAACGCTTGAATATGAACCAGTACTAGAATTCCACTTAATACAAATAAAATGGCAAGAGAACGCCAGCGCAATTGTCTAAATGAGTCCCCGGTCTTGTAGTCATATAGAAGAAAAATAACCGGCGCTACAACGGTGTTGATCTTCGCAAGCGCTGAACAATCCAGAAAGATAGCGACCAGCGCAAAATGGAATGGTCGGTTCGTCTCACGAAATCGAATAAAGAACCAGAACGACAACAATACAAGCAATAGGGACAGAGTACTCTTGGTTTCTGAAATCCATGCGACGGTTTCGATGTTTGTCGGATGCACTGCGAAGAGCAAAGCTGCCAGGAGCGCAACGCGCGCCGGTTCGATTTTACTGAGAAGCGCGTATAACAAGCATACGCAAGCCGAATGAATCAGTACCTGACCTAAGTGGTAACCGAACGGCTCCATCCCTGAAACGCGATAGAGTAACGATAACAAAGTGTGATGCAATGGGGCGTAATGGCCCAAATAAGTACTAGTCCAGATCGCTCGAATGTGAAGCCAATCCAGAGATCGAATCCGATAATTTTCTCGGATGTAGATGGAATCGTCCCAGACAAAATTGAAGTACACAGAAGCGCCGTAGAGGGCGAAGGTGATAATAAGCAGGAGAGCGCAAGGGAGCCACTTAGCGGCACACTTATTCCCTTCCGCGGAAAGCGTTAAAGAATTGATTATCCTCATTTAGGCTGAATGTAGCATAGCCGCGCGGGGCCGATCTATGGCGCTGCGCAGTCTGTGCCGTAGAAGGAACTCCAACTACCGCACCGGCACTTTCCCCAGGCTGATGAGGTTGGCCACGATGCGGTATGCTCCGGGATTGCCCGCGGGCAATTGGCGGAACCAGACGTAGCCGGTGTAGGCGTAAAGGCCCTTGCCGTAGGGCGCGACCAGCATGCCACCTTTTTGCGGCGGTTCGCTCGGATCGTTGCTGGCCAGCAGCGGAGTGAACTCCGGGGCCCAGCTATCCATGAAGTAAGTGCCGCGCTCCTGCACCCATCCGCTGAAGTCGGCGGCGGTAATTTTGTTGGGGAAGTTGAACAAGGGATGCGTTGGGACAAGCATCTCCACAGGCGCCTCCTCCACTGAGACGCGCGGCGCCGAACCCATGCTCATGGCCAACGGCGCCCAAGGCAACGCGATTCCGCCAGGGCGACTGTACTGCACGATCAGAGACCCGCCGTTCTTCACGTACTCATCCAGCCGCGCGGAACTAGTGGCCAGGTCCTGCCGGACTTCAAACGCCCGGATACCCGTTACGATCACGTTGTATTGCTGAAGATTTCCGTAGGAAACTTCCTCTGGGCCGAGCAGCGTTACATTCACTCCCAACTGCTGCATGCCCGTCGCCACGTCATCGCCTGAGCCCATGATGTAGCCGATTTTCAGCCCCGGCGCCACCTTTACGTTCAAGCGCAGCAGCTTTCCCGCCGCCGGTTGAAACAAGTGTCGCGTCTCGACATGAGGATAGTCGATGACCATATAACCCGTTGAAAACTTCTGTCCGCCGGATTCCGCGACCGCGGTGAATGGGACTGTCTCCGACACTCCCGTGATGGCCGAGGCGGGCGGTGATACTTCAAAGCGGACCGAAAGTTCTTCGTTCTTCTCTTTCCACGACACCGGATGCTGAGCGGGAACGGAGGTCCATCCCGCAGGCAGTTGCAAGCGTATCACCGCCGTCTGCGCACCTTCGACGTTGCTGCGTGCCCGCACGCGAACCATGCGCGTGGTCTTCACGCCCACGGGAAATACCGACACACCCGGCTCCAGCCATACGCCAATCGCTGGCACCACGGCCAGCGGATTCTCCCGCTCGCCGTAGATGCGATCGGTATATCCGTAACCCACGTTCTTATGACTTTCAGCATTCAGGCGGTTCTGTCCGCCGTCGCCGCCAGCCCCGCCTGCCCCTACAGTCACGCTCAGCGGAAGCCGCACCGACAGCAACGCCGGGTCAGCGGCGTCGCCCATCCCGGGAGCGGGCGCCACGTTGAAGGAATCCTTGCGCCGCGGCAACACCAGCCAGTAAGGCTGCGAGGCCGGAGCATCCGCCGGAACCGTCACCTTGAAGCTCGCCTCAATCCGTCCATTCGAGTTCCCCGCTCCGGCAGGTGTTCCACCTGGCGTTCCAGATGTCGCGGGCTCGATCTTCCATCCGCGCGGCGCGTGAAGCTGCGGGATGCCAGCCTGAATCAGATCGCGGGCGCGCACCGCGCCTGATACGGTTACGGTGAAAGTTGATCCCGGAACCAATTCACCCGCGCTGGCCAAGGCGTCATAATACACTCCGCCAGCGAGAGTGATGGCGTCCTCAAAATCTCGTTCCTTCTGTGCCAGCAGGAACAGCGCGTGTTCCTTCATATCCGCGGTCATGTTGGGTAGCTCCAACTGCTGCCGCAATTGGCGCAACAACCCCAAGCCCTGAGCCAGAGGCGGCAGAGCCTTCTCCGGAGCAAAGGGCGACATCGCCGCGCTGGCTTGCTGAATGGTTTTCTCAATCTCAGCCACGCGCGCGGCAATCAGCGCGTTGCCACCGGACATCTTGGTAAAGCGGCCCAGAGTGAGATCAATTCCGTCAAACAATTCCTTGGGTGCCTGTGCTCCAACGTGATCCACCAGGGTAAAGCTGGTGGTGTAAGTGGACGCCCGGCGCGCGCCGCCCATGCCCTGGCTGCGATGATTGCTGCGCGCCTCCATACCCAGATCGCCAAACTGCTGACCGTAGAGCGGACTGAATCCTCCCAGCGTTATAGTGAATCCGTCGCCGGCACCGCCGCGCCCGCCACCGCCACCGCGATTCAGCAACAGCCGTGTGGCCTGCCACGGCTTCAGTCCCTCGGCGTCTTGTTCGGGAAATCGTGCGGGATCGGCGGCGGCGCGAAACGCCTCCTTGGTAAGAATGCCGGAAGACTGATGATGTCCGTGTCCATCGCTCGGCGTGCCGGTGAAGCGCGAGATAATCACGTCAGGGCGCAGGCGACGGATGGTTCGAACATAGTCGCCCAGTACTCCGTTGCGATCCCATTTCTCCAGCGTTTCGTCGGCGGACTTCGAGAATCCAAAATCATAGGCTTGAGCGAAATACTGTTCCGCGCCATCCATCTTGCGCGCGGCAATCAACTCTTCCGTCCGCAATATGCCGAGCGCTTCGTACTGCTCCGTGCCCAACAGATTTTGCCCGCCGTCGCCACGTGTGGCCGACAGATACGCCGTACGCAGATGCAGGCCGCGCGCAAGATAGGCCAGCAGTGCGTTGTTTTCATCATCCGGATGAGCCGCCGTCAGCAGCACCGTGCCCACCACGGGGAGCTTCTCAATGGCCGCGGCCACGGCAGTCGCATCAATTGGATCGGCGGCCGCCACCACGGAAATCGACTGCTCGCGCCAGACCAGCGCGGATAACGCCAGCGCGAGGGCTACCACCACGGCTCCGGCGCGACGGCGCTTAAAAAACGAGTTCGAATCCGTGTTCATCCATTGATTCTGTTTCATGATTTTTGCTCCAAAACTTTTCGGTAGAGTTCTTCATAGCGGGGAATAATAAGCGTAGAGCAGAACCGCGTCAGCGCTGTGTGGCGCGCGGCGGCGGCCATCTGCTGATACAAAACTTCATTGGTTAAGAGGTCAACGGTGTGCGCGGCCATGACGGCCACGTCCCCCACCTCTGCTAGAAATCCGTCCAGGCCGTGCGTGATCAACTCCGGCACGCCGCCCACGCGACTGGCCACCGGCGGAACTTCGCAGGCCATGGCCTCCAGCGCCGCCAGCCCGAATGATTCCAGTTCGCTTGGCAGCAGCATGACATCGGAGTTCGAGAGTATCTGGTCCACGTTGTCCTGCTTGCCTAGAAAATGGATGTGCTGCTGGATGCCCTTGCGATGCGCCAGCATCTCGGCGGCGGAACGGTCCGGGCCATCGCCGGCCATCAGCAGTTTCGCATCCACCTTCTCACGCACCAAGGCAAATATTTCCACTACGTCGGTGGCGCGCTTGACGGCCCGAAAATTCGACAGATGCACCAACAGCTTTTCCCCATTAGGCGCAAAGCGGGCGCGGTAGGCCGCATCAGGCGTGCGGCGATAATTCTCACAGTTGACGAAGTTGTAGATCACTTCGATTTCTTTGTGGATGTCGAGCTGCTCGAACGTTTTCTTCTGTAAGTAACTGGAGATGGCGGTTACGGCATCACTCTTCTCAATGGCAAATCGCGTAATACCCCGGTACGACCCGTCGATGCCCACCAGCGTGATGTCCGTGCCGTGCAGCGTGGTGATGAAGGGCAGCTTCTTCGGCTCCATCATCTCGCGGGCCAGATGCGCGCTGACGGAATGCGGGATAGCGTAATGCACATGCAATAAATCCAGTTGGGCGAACTCCGCGACCTCGGCCATCTTGGTGGCCAGCGCCAGCGCGTACGGCGGATAGTCGAATAGCGGATAGGTCATCGGTTCGACTTCGTGAAAATGAATCAGAGGATTGGTCGCGCGAAGCCGCATGGGCCAGGCCGAGGTGATGAAATGGACCTCATGACCGCGCGCGGCCAACTCGATCCCCAGCTCGGTGCCGACGACTCCGCTACCGCCGTAAGTGGGATAACACGTGATTCCGATCTTCATCGTTCGGGAAACTTCCTCGCTTCTAATCGTTCATTCCACACGCTGGCTCACACCACCACTATTCTTGCGGAAACAGATGCGCCTGTCGATCGGCTGGGAACTGGCGGAAGTAGGCCACGGGATCATTCAACTCCAGCGCCTCGCGAACCAGGAAAGGCTCACCGTGCGCAGCGCCGATCATGGCCCCGTAATAGCGAGTCATGGACTCAAAGACCTGCATCGCATAGGGCGTGCTGATCAGCGTCTCTGGCTCGCGCTGGCCCTTCTTACTGTCCGGCACGGCGATTGCTTGGCGGCTTCCGACCTGTGTCGAATAGCAGCGCAGTGCCTTCATCTTTTCCTCGAAGGTAGCTGATATATCTACAACAAAAGATGGATTGAATCCGATGCGTCCAACATAAAACATCACGCGAAACGGACGCCAGGCCGGCTGGCCGGTTTCGATCTTGTTGAGGCCGGAATAAAACGCCGCTTCGGCGATCAGACGGCTGGCGTGTACGTGATCATAGTGGCGCTCCTCCCAGTAAGGAGCAATGACCAGCCACGGGCGATGCTGGCGAATCTGGCGGATGACCGAATGCAGATTCTCCTGGGTCGTCGCAATGTTACCGTCTGGCAGCCCCAGGTTCACGCGGAAGTCGAGCTTCAGAATGCGATTGGCCGCCGCGGTCTCACGAGCCCGCGATTCGGCGGAGCCGCGAGTACCCAGCTCGCCTCGCGTCAGATCAACCGCGCCGACTCGCCACCCTTGGCGGCGCAGCAGGATCAGCGTGCCGCCACAGGTGATCTCCAGATCATCCGGGTGCGTGCCAAACGCCAACACGTCAATCCCTTGCCCCGGCCCTGGCACAGGCCCTTGTCCTGGCCTTGGCCCTTGCCCTTGTCCACTGTCATGCGGAGGCAGGCTTGCGCCAGCACGTCGTTTTTTTGGTGGTTTGGGCAAATATGAGTCCCTAAAGTTCTGAGCATGAACGAACCATTTGGCGGTGTCAAGACAGCCTCCCAAGAAGCGGCTTTGACCACATTTGAGGTTCCAGCGGAACACGGGGAAAATGCGGAAAATTCGGTCGTGCTCAAAGTGCACACTTTCACGGTTCTGACCACTCTGACCAGATTGACAAACCAGGGATTGTGGGTTCGGGTTTGGGGGGGGACTTCAGACCAGATTTCCCGCCACTTCGCACCCGTCTCGAACGTCAAATTTTCCAAATTGTTCACTCTGACCAAATCCATGGTTCCGCCGCCAAACAAATTTTCCAGATCCACCAAATTGCCCAACCTCGCGGTTCCGTCGGCAGGACGGCGGGAAATTAGGGAGTAGGGAGTGGGAATTGGGCAATGGGCTGCGCCGAGGACTTCCGCAGATGCCCTCCGGGCAGGCTGGCACGAAAGTAAATATTTTGGACACTGCCGAAATATTTCCCCCGCCTTAAGAAATCTTATCCGTGTTGGGTCATTGTGCAAGGTACAATGCACGCAAAAAAAATCCGGCAGGAGGCATCCACAGACGTATGCGGAGGAACGTCCCGTCTGTCCCTGGTTTTCCCGTTCCGGAGTCATGAGTTCCGTAGTTCACATTAAATTTGCTCTAAGGAGGAGATGGCATTGCAGCTAACCGGCAGCCTCAAAGAACTTGACTACAACCTTCCCAACGGTTTTCACGATGCACTCATTGAACGAATCGCGGTGGACTAGGTGAGAAGGATCGCTACTGTGAATCTCGAGTTGTCGACGGGTGGGCCGGATGGCCCGACGGAAGCACTTCGGGAAGAGTACAGGAAAGCTACGCTCACCTTAGAAGGTCTTGTCTACATTGTAATTGATCCTCCGTTTCCGGATTATGACTTCGCAAAGGCGGGAGCGTTATGGATAACGGGTGGCGAACACAAGTCGACAGACAAGGTTCAGCCACCGATACCGCTTGAGGAAATTCCGCATGACGCTTTCACTTACCGCTTCTATGTGGAGAATTGGAATTCATGCATCCATATTGTGGCGAAACAAGCAAGAATTCAGGTGGAATAGGACTGCGGCGCAACGTATTTCTACGGGCAGGACGGACTTGGGTCGGTGACGAGCCTGTTCACCACCACGGCGACGCTGGCGGCGACGTACACTTATGATGCCTACGGCAAGCTGGCGGCGACGACGGGCAGCGTGGTGAATCCGTACCGCTACACGGGCCGGGAGTTGGACGCCGCGACGGGCCTGTAGGGCTGCTGCTCGGGTGGCGCGCCTGCTACTACGACCCAACGGTGGGCCGCTTCCTCTCCAAAGACCCCATCGGCTTTGCCGGCGGCAACAACTTCTATTCTTATGTCGATAATAATCCGGCCAATTTTTCCGATCCTTTTGGTCTTGAGTCTGCGCCTCCCGGAGGTCCTCCGTTCGGGCGCTCCTGACGGAAATGGGACAGCCTGAACTGCGCCATTTTCCCGCGCGCTGGATCATACAAAAAGCTTCCCCCGGGCCGCACGCATCGCGCGGCACAAGGTGTCGGCATACAACCGATTCAGGCTCACCCATTAAAAATAAATTGAAATAAATTGCGCAGTTAAGGTTGTCCCCGTTTCCTTCTTTTCCTTCAATCAGGGTAGTTCTGGCACGGTAATTCGGGAAGCAATGGCTTGAATTTGTTGGGTACTGCGGGTTATCATTCCGGTTGAACCTAATTCAATTATCTGCAACGCGTTAGGGACTTTCCCCGTCTAGTTACTTGGCCATGGCGTGAAGTATTTGGGAGGAGACTGCGACTGTGAGTTTGATCAATATGGGTACGAAGTGCATAGGTACGAAAAAAATGGGTACGAAGAAAAAATTCAAAATGGCTCGCGGCGGTTTGCTGGTGGTAACCGCGCTGCTGATGCATTTCGGCGCGGGCGCCATTCCCGCACTGGCCCAAACCAACTCCCAAACCAATGCTCAGAGCAATGGACGAGTCTCCACGCATGGACAAAAGTCAGTGCGCGCCGCCAAGGCCGCGGGCGCATTTGTGCTGGATGGCGTGTTCGACGAAGCGGCGTGGAAGGATGCGCCGGTAACTTCTTCGTTTGTTCAGAAGGACCCCAATGAGGGCGCCGCCGCCAGCGAGAAGACCGAGTTTCGCGTCGTTTACACCACCTCGACTCTGTATGTCGGAGTGACGGCCTACGACTCCGACCCGCAGGCCATCGTCGCTTCCGAGCGTCGTCGCGACGGCAATCTCGACAATGACGACAACCTCACGCTGGTGATGGACACCTTCCACGATCATCGTAATTCCTATCGCTTCAAGACCAACGCACTAGGAACGCAGGCTGACGCATTGATTACCGATGAGGGCAACAACACCAACGAAGATTGGGATGAAAATTGGCAGGTGGCTTCGCGCATTACTGAAACGGGTTGGACCGCGGAATTCGCATTTCCGTTCAAGAGTCTGCGCCTGCCCATGGAAGATGGCGCGCCGGCCTGGGGCCTGGATGTCGAGCGGTTGATCCGCCGCAAGAACGAAGATACATTTTGGGCCAATTACCATCGCGGCTTTGAAGTCGAGAGTGTCTCACAGGCCGGCCACCTGAATGGAATCTCCGAGATCGAGACGGGGCTGAAACTACGCATCAAGCCTTACGTGCTGGGCGGTTTCTCGCACACCGCGGAACAGCGCGCCAGCCATGAATGCCGTCCTTCCGATACGCCGTTTCAAAACGGGCTCACGGGCGAGACTTGCAGCAACTCCAACGCCGGCATCGAAGTCATCAAGTATCGAATTACACAGAGCCTGACCGCTGACCTGACTTTCCGCACCGACTTTGCGCAGACCGAAGTGGATGACCAGGAAGTGAATCTCGATCGCTTCCCGCTGTTCTATCCCGAGAAGCGCGAGTTCTTCCAGGAAGGCGCCGGCGTATTCGAGTTCGGCATCGCCCAGAATGAGAATGGACAGGCCGTCTCGAAGCTGTTTCACAGCCGCCAGATCGGATTGTCGCCGCGGCGGTTACCGATCCCGATTGTGGGTGGCGGCCGGATCACCGGGCGCATCGGCGGCTTGATAGTGGGCATGATGAACGTGCAGACCGAGCGTTTCCAAGTCCGCACCGAGACCAATACGCCGACCGGCGTGGCGCGCTTCGAGGAGAATATCGCGGCCAGCAATTACAGCATTTTCCGCGTCAAGCGCGATGTGCTGAACCGCTCCAACATCGGCGGATTCTTCCTGAACCGTGAAGTCGGCGGATTCAATGTTCGCAATCCCGATGGGCAGATAGTTAATGATCGCAACAAGATTTACGGAGCCGATGCCACTTTTGTTTTCTATCGCTATTTGAGTATGAGCGGAGTGGTGGCCAACTCGGACGACCCGCGCACTACCGGCAGGGATTGGTTCACCTCCGCCGATGTAAAGTGGGACAGCGATGAGTTCAATCTGCAAGCCTCCTGGCACACCGTGGAAGCGAATTTTCGCGATGACCTGGGCTTCATTCCCCGCAAGGACCGCAAGGACGTGTCGCCGCAGATCGCCTGGCGTCCGCGTCCGGATGGCAACAAGCTCATCCGCCAATTGATCTTCCGCCTGCGCACCGACTACACCATGAACTCGAAGAACGTGCTGCAGACGCGCGTCAGCCATTCCGCGTTTGAGATGCGCCTGCAGAATGGCGATCTGTTCGGCTGGGTGCCTCATGTGCGGTTTGACACATTCGCGGCGCCGTTCAGCAATCGCGCCGGCGTGTGGATCATCCCCCCAGGCAGCTACTCCTGGTGGAACAACGCCCTGCGCTACGGCTTGAATCCCGGTCGGCGCATCTCTGGCCAGATCATTAACTGGGCGTGGCACGTCGGCTATTATGGCGGCGGCACGCTGCATGACATCAATTTCAATCCGCGCATCCGCATCACTAACCAGCTTTCCGGCCAGGTCGGCTACGGCATCAGCAAAGCGACATTCCCCACGCGTATGTGCGTGGATAAGACCGTGCAGGAGTGCGGTTTTACCGATCACGTCGTCAACGCGCGGTTGAATTACAACTTCAACAATCAATGGCTGACCAGCAGCATCATTCAGTACAACAACGTGGATCATATCTGGGGAATGAACTTCCGATTGAATTACATCTTCCGTCCCGGCGACGATTTCTTCCTGATCTATAACGAAGGCCGCCGTTTCCGCGACGAGAACTCTGGTCTCGCTTATGGCCCCAATGAGCGCACGCTACAGGCCAAGCTGACTTACTCGTTTGATTTTTAGTCAATGAACATCATCATAAAAATATTTCGTGGGAATATCCATGGCACGGCGGGTTCTGTTTTCACCCTGCTGTTGCTATGGGCCTGTGTTGCGGCCTGGGTGACACAGAGTGTCGCACAAACTTTAGGACAAGCCACCACGCATGGCCGCAAAACGCTTCGCGCCGTGGCCACGGACGCGCCGCCGGTGGTGGATGGGAAGCTCGATGAGGCCGTCTGGCAGAGCGGTGGCGCGGCCTCGGAGTTTTTCCAGCGTGATCCGCAGGAGGGTGCGCCCTCCTCGGAGCGCACTGAGTTCCGCATCGTGTACACGCCTACAACTCTCTTCATCGGCGTGATGCTGCACGATTCGAGGCCACAAGATATTCTGGCCAATGACCGGAAGCGCGACTCGACGCTGGAAAACGACGACACCATCAGCATCGCGCTGGACACTTTTCACGATCACCGCAACACCTACGTTTTCCGCACCAACCCGCTGGGTACGCAATATGACGCTCTGGTAACCGACGAAGGCCGCTCCAGCAACGTCAACTGGGACGAGCGCTGGAACGTGGCCGCGCAGGTCAGCGAGACGGGCTGGTCAGCGGAGTTCGCCATTCCCTTCAAGAGCGTGCGCACCACGGAAGACAATCCGCGCATCTGGGGAGTGGACCTCGAGCGGCTGATCCGCCGCAAGAATGAAACCGCTTCGTGGAATAATTTTCGCCGTGGCTTTCAACTGGAGAGCGCTTCGCAGTCGGGGCATCTGACCGGCATCTCCGACATCGAAACCGGGCTGCGGCTGCGCATCAAGCCGTACGCGCTGGGAGGATTCTCGCACACCAGCAACCGTGCGCGGACTCCCGTTTGCCGCGACGCTGGTTCGACCAGCGCGCCCACGCCGGGCAGCGAGTGGTGCAATGAATCGAACGCTGGCCTTGAAGTGGTCAAGTGGCGAATGACGCCCAGCCTGACTGCGGACTTCACGGCCAATACCGATTTCGCGCAGGCCGACGTGGACAATCAGCAGATCAATCTGGACCGCTTCCCGGTATTCTTCTCCGAACGCCGGGAATTTTTCCAGGAAGGCGCGGGCGTATTCGAGTTTGGCATCGCGGAAGGCGAGAATCGTGGCTCGGCGGAGATGAAACTATTTCACCCGCGCCAGATCGGCCTGTCGCCAAACCGCCAGCCGATTGCCATCCTGGGCGGCGGACGCATCACCGGGCGGGTGCAGCGTTACAGCATCGGACTGATGAATGTGCAGACGAAGCGCTATGACCCGGAAAATATTCGCGCCAGCAACTATTCGGTGGCCCGCGTCAAGCGCGATATCCTGGACCGCTCCACAATTGGAGGTTTCCTGCTGAACCGCGAGCAGGGCGGCACCGGCGATCACAACCGGGTTTTCGGCGCCGACGCCAACTTTGTTTTCTACCGCTATTTTTCCGTCGGCGGATTCCTTAGCAAGTCGGCGGCCACGCGGCCGCGCGGCGAGAGCGGAGACGACCTGGCCACGGCCGGGGCGATTCGTTGGGACTCCGACACGCTGAACGTGGAGACAAGCTGGCTGGTGGTGGACCCGAAATTCCGCGATGACTTGGGATTCGTTCCGCGCGTTGACCAGCGCAGCAACTCCTCGCAACTGTCATTTAAGCCGCGCATCGACGGCAAGCATATTCGCCAGCTCATCATTCGTCATCGCACCGACTACACCATGAACCAGAAGTGGAATCTGGAATCGCGCACCACGCACAACGCCATCGAAGTGTTCTTCCAGGACGGCAGCGTGCTCGGCTATGTTCCGCACACGCTGTTTGATTGCCCGCCGGAAAACTTCGCGCTGCGCCGCGGGCTGGTGGAGATTCCCGCCGGGTGCCACAGCTGGTGGCGCAACGGCATCCGCTATTCGCTCAATCCCTCCAAGCGCGTCTCCGGGCAGATCATTAACTGGCTCTGGAATTTCGGCTACTGGGGCGCGGGGACGCTGCAGGAATTCAACTTCAATCCGCGTTTCCGTCTGACCAATCAGCTTTCCGCGCAGGTCGGCTACGGGATCAACCAGGCCACCTTCCCCGCCCTGCGCTGCGTGGACAGGACCGTCAGCAGTTGCGGATTCACCGACCACCTGGTGAATGCGCGTGTCAACTTCAACTTGAACAACCGCTGGCTGACCACCACCACGATTCAATACAACAGCGCGGACGATTTCTGGGGCTACAATTTTCGACTGAATTATATCTTCCGCCCCGGCGACGATTTCTTCCTGATCTACAACGAAGGCCGTCAAGGCGGAGAGTTGTACCGCAACGGCCGCCTGCTGAATGACCAAACGCGGGAACACAAGGACCGCACTCTGCAGGCGAAATTCACCTACTCGTTTGATTTTTAGGTTTTGATTTGGTAGCCACGGTCAGCGCTTTTCTGGCCGTGGGATCTGTCATTGGAACAAAAAGCCCACGGCGAGAACGGCGCTCACCGTGGCTACCCGGATTTCCGCAACGCGGCCAGGAACTTTTCGGCGGGCAGCGTGTTCAACACATCGGATTTTTCGAGCCACCCGCGCCGCGCCGTCAGCACTCCATATTTCATGTGGCTCAGGTGGCGGGTGTGGTGGGAGTCGGTGGAGATCACCAGCTTCACTCCAATCTCCTTGCACATCCTGACATGCGTGTCGCGCAGATCGAGCCGGTCGGGAAACGAATTGATCTCCATGGCCACGCCGTGGCGCTTGGCGTGTTTCAGAACGGCCTCCATATCAAAAGGGAATGGGTCGCGGCGCAGTTGCAAGCGGCCCGTCGGATGGCCGATGATGCATAGATTAGGATTCTCGATCGCTTTCAGAATACGCTCCGTCATCTGCTCCGCGGGCTGATTCATGTGCGAGTGAACACTACCGACCACGACATCCAACTCGGCCAGGGCAGCGTCCTCTAAATCGAGTGAGCCGTCGGCCAGGATATCCACTTCCGTTCCGCACAGGATGCGGATGCCCTCCACCTGCTTCGCCAATGAACGTATCTGCTTGATCTGCTCCAGCAATCGGTTCTCGTTGAGGCCGTTGGCCATCGCCAACAATTTCGAATGATCCGTGATGGCCACGTACTCAAGACCTCTCAAGCGAGCGGCCTCAGCCATCTCAGTGATTGAGAACTTCCCATCCGAGGCGGTGCTGTGCATGTGCAGGTCGCCACGCATGTCTTCCAGCCGCAGCAGCGTGGGGAGCCTCAGCAGTTTAGGATGCTGAGCGGGACGGTCCTCCTGCACTTCGGCGGCATCCAATTCTCCTGTGTTCTCCCGCAGCTCCGGTTCAATGTAGGCCAGACCCAGCGTGGAATAAATCTCTTCCTCCGTCGCGGCGGCAACGAGTTTTTCGTCTTGAATGCGGAACAATCCATACTCATTGAGCTTGTAGCCCATGCGTTTCGCGCGGTCGCGCAAGGCAACATTATGTAGCTTCGATCCGGTGAAGTATTGCAGCGCGGCGCCGTGGCAGCTTTCTTCCAACATGCGCACGTCCACCTGAATACCCTCTTTCAGATGCACGCTGATTTTGTTCTCGCCCTGTGCGATGACGTCGGCGATCTGCGGATGCTTTAGAAAATGCGTTGCAACATCCTTGGCATCGCCGCCTGAAACGAGCAGATCAATATCGCCTACTGTCTCGCATCCGCGGCGCAAACTGCCGGCGGCGGTTACCGACTTCACATCCGGAACCTGCTTCAGATAATCAGCCAGTTCGCTCGCCAGATGATCGGCCACGTCAATCAAACGGCGGCCCGCGGTCTGCTGCAGAGACTCCAAAGACCGGATAATCTTCTGCTCCAGCTTCTCCCCCATGCGCGGCAAATCGCGCAACTTGCCCTGTCGTGCCAACGTTTCCAACTCCCCGAGCGACGCCACCTTGAAATGGCTCAGTACCGTGGCGATTCCCTTCGGACCAAGGCCCTGGACTTTGAGCATCTCCAGCGCGACGGGCGAGAGTTTCTGCAGCAGCTCTTTGTGCACGGACAGCTTGCCCGTGCGCAGAATCTCTTCAATATGAGCGGCCATGCTCTTGCCGATGGCGGGAACATCGGTAAGGTGACGCCCTTGCGTCGCAGCAATATCAGCCGCCTGCTCTGTCATGGTTTCCAAAGCCTGACAGGCATTGCGATAGCTGCGAATGCGAAATCCATCCGCGCCGTCGATCTCCATTAGGTCGGCGGTTTCCGTAAGAATTTGCGCGATCTTATGATTGTCCATAGGATGATTTTATCTCATCGCTGTCATTCTGAACGCAGCGAAGGATATGCTCTGCTCTTATTTTGGCGATTGGGGGAAAAACAGATTCTTCACTGTGCTCGGAAGGGCCACCAAATTTATATCATGTAATTCCGGGACAAAGCGCTGGATGGAATAAACTATTACTCTGCCAGCTCTGCTAGGACCGGGGATGAATGATTATGTCCACACTCTTGATGATCGGGCTGACCATGGGATTGCTAGCGGCTTTGGGCTGGCTGGTTTGGTATATGGTGGCGGCTCCCGATTCGCAGATCATTTGCCCAAGCCTCGTCGCTGGGCCGCGTGATCGGCAAGCAGTCGCACTCACATTTGATGATGGCCCAGGTGAGGATACGCCGCGCATCCTGGACATCCTCGCTGAGCATCAGATAAAGGCCACCTTCTTCCTGTGCGGACAAAATGTGGAACACTATCCCGAGATCGCTCGCCGCATCGCGGACGAGCGGCACGCTATCGGCAATCATGCCTACTCGCACCGACCATTCCTGTGGCGATCTCCCGGCTGGATTAAACAAGAGATTGAGCGCGCCCAACAAGTGATCGTTCAGAATACACACGCCACAGGCCCAGTTCTCTTTCGCCCACCCTACGGACTTCGCTGGTTTGGATTGGCTCCCATACTGCGATCCCTCGGGATGCAGGCAATCATGTGGGAAGTAAACTCGTTCGATTGGAAAAGCTCTCCCTCTGAAATTGCCTCCCGCGTGGCGCAGAAGACTCGGCCTGGTTCCATCATCCTGCTGCACGATGGAGTGCCGCCAAAGGAGTCCGGCACGCGAGCGAACACCGCCGATGCGCTGCCAGCCATCATCGCGGAACTGACGCCTCGATATCGTTTCGTTACGATTGCGCAATTGCAACGACGCTCAAACGATCCAGTCTAAAGATTAAATAGTTCCCTCAAACGCGGAGTCTGTGCGCGACTCACCAGAACCTCAGTGCCCTTGCGATCATTCATGAGCAGTTTGTAGGTGCTCTTGAACCAGGGAATAACCTCTCGTACGTGATCAATATTCACCAGATGCGAGCGATGCGCGCGCCAGAATGACGCGGCGGGCAGCACGGCTTGCAGCTCATCAAGAGATTTGAAGTTGGATTCCCCTTCGCAATCCTTCGCCACCATGGAAAGCCTTCCGTCCTGCATGGCTGCAAAGATCAGATCACGTGCGTCGATCAGCAACATGCGGTTGCCGGAGCGGACCATGAGCTTGGACTGCGACCCCGCAGCCAGCGCTGTTCTCGGTTGGACTGCATTGGGAGGCAACGATTGCAAAGCCTTCAGCACTCCATCGAGACTGCTGCCCATCTTCTCCGGAGTTCTCCTGAAAGATTCCAGGAACCGTCGAACGCGCTGTAACGATTGTGCGAGCCGGGGTTTCTCAATGGGCTTCAGCAAGTAATCGACCGCGCTGATCTCGAATGCCTGGACCGCGTATTGATCGTAGGCGGTGGCGAAGATAATCTGCGGGAGCTTCGCTTTCCCTCGCCGCTCGATCAGCTTGCGAACCACCTCCAGGCCGTTCTGCCCCGGCATATTGATGTCCAGAAACAACAAGTCCGGTTCGTGCTCTTTAACCAATTGGAGCGCTTCATTGCCGCTGCGGCCCTCGCCCACCACGCGAACATCGCCGTGCGCCTTCAGCAGATAGATCAACTCCGCGCGAGCCAGTTGCTCATCATCCACAACAATTGCGGTGATCATCGGCAAGTCCGCCGCCCGAGCCTCGATTTTGTTGGTATCGCGCATGTCGAAGGAGCAGTATAACAGTCCGCCCTGCGTGCATCCAGAGAAGCACGACCGATACCATGCGGGCGCGCCGGACACTGAACCGCGAAATTTTCCCGCCGTGCTATAATTTCATTTTCCCGTAGTTAATTTTTCTTACGCATCTTGCGGCAACACCGACAAGCGCCTGACCAACTTATGACAAGCAAATGACCAAAGCAAAAGACCATGCAGAGAAGCTGGGCGCCAGCGAGATCTTGTACTCAGGCCGTGTTTTTTCGCTGGAGCGCCACCGCGTTCGTGAACCGAATGGCCTGCTGGCCACGCGAGATATAATTCACCACCCTGGCTCGTCGGTAATCCTGCCCGTGCTGCCAGACGGCAACGTCGTATTGATCCGGCAATATCGCATCGCCATCAACTGCGAGATATGGGAACTGCCCGCGGGAACGCGCGACCCCAAGGAAACTTTTTTGCAAACCGCCAAGCGGGAGTTGACGGAAGAAACCGGCTATCGTGCGCGCAGATGGAAAAAGCTGGTGGAATACTTTCCATCTCCGGGCTTTCTGAACGAGCGGATGGCAATCTATCTGGCCGACCAGCTTGTGCCGGGCCAGGCTACTCCAGAGGACGACGAGCAGATTACCGTGCATCGCTTTTCTTTTGAACGGGCCTTGCAAATGATTCGGACCGGACAGATATGCGACTCAAAGACCTTGATTGGGTTGCTCTACTGGAAGCAGTTCGTGGTGGCCCAGACTCAACCAAAATCAAACAGGAAGATTAAATAAAATGAAGAAGGACTATCCCGACGATCTGTCCCGCGCGGGACTAACCGCGGCGCTCCCGGCGCTCTCCACCTGGCCCAATCAGTTTCCGAAAACTGAGATTACCATTATGGTGCCTGAATACACATCCATCTGCCCGAAGACGCACCTGCCCGATTTCGGGACCATCACCATTCGCTACGTGCCAGGCCGCACCTGCATCGAGCTGAAGTCGCTGAAGTACTATCTGTTGGGCTATCGCAATTTAGGGATTTTTTATGAGAACGCGGTCAACCGGATACTGGAAGACATCGCGGATGCCTGTCGGCCCGAGTGGGCCATTGTGAAGGGCGAGTTCAGCACCCGAGGCGGCATGCATAGCATAATAGAAGTCCGCTACGACAAACCGAGTAAGTCTCAGAGCAAAACCAGCCGCAGTTAATTTCTCGACAGCCGCACTGAAAAACTGTTCGCAGCCCTGCCATCATCAGAGCTGCGAGAGCCTTGTTTGCAACCTGTGTCCGGTTATTCGCCGACAGGAAAGGTAACGGTGTTGCTGACGATATCGAATTCGCTCACGGAGCCGAGAATGATCAGGTTCTGTTGCAGCGAAAACTTTGTTAAGGGATTCGGAGCAGCGTCGGTCGGAACGGTGAAGTACACCTGGTAAACTCCCACCGATCCTTTCAGCAACCCGGCAAAAGAAACGGATGTTCCAGTCGAACCCGTGGTCGTAGCGCTGTCGGTGATGCCGAGCAGCGTTGAGGCAGTGGGAACAATCAGGCGGAAGGAGATTTGCGAGTTGGAGGTAGGGTTCTTCAGGGCAACGTTAATCCGGTTATTCACGGTATCCGCCGTGGCGGAAACGTTGGGGTCCGTGCTGATTACCTGCGCGAAGTTGGTAACCATGGACTGCAACGTGTCGGATGCAGAAACGGTATATTGATACACTGTCTCCAGCAGACGGACGGTGAGAATTTCGCCAGGAACCGGCGTCCCGCCAAAGAAGATGGTGCCGGGAACGACATTCAATGCTTCGCCTATCGTGGCGGAAACCGTATTCGTTGCCTGCGCGTCTCCCGCAGTCAGCCTGTTGCCTTCCGTCAGAAGTTGGAAGGGTTGCGTTCCACCAATGGATATGGAAACAGGGGTTTGATCCGCGCTGGTGGTAACAACCGTGAGTGTCGAACCACTGGGTAAAATCAGGCGGAACTCGATTGCATCTGTCAGCGTGGGGTTCCTGCGGGATAGTAATATCCGATTCGTGATTGTGTCCGCAACAGCGGCAACATTGAGGTCCGCATTGATGACTTGAGAGAATTTCGTTACCAGGGTTTGCAAAGTGTCGTTGGACACAACCGTATAGGTATAGGAAACCCCTCCCAACTGAAGGGTTAAAACGTGGCCGCCTGTCAGTGCCCCGGAGAAAGTGATGGAGCCTGGAACGAGCAGTTTCGGTTCTTCCCGAAGGGCAATGGAGATCGTGCCCGCTGCTGAATCCGCTGTTGCCGAAACTTTGGGATCAACATTAATAAGGCCAGCCAACCTGGTGGCAATCGTCCCCAGCGTATCGCCGGCAACCACCGTGTAGGAATAAATACGCGTCCCGACGAATGCTCTTACCGTTTGCCCAGTGCTGGGGTTTCCGCGTAGCGCAAGCGTCGCGGGAGCAACGCCCACTCCGCCGGTATCAGCCTGGAAGGCTGCCGCCAGACGGACAAATGCAGAAAAGGAAATGTTCAGATTCGGAGTTTTCAATGCAAAGGCGATGGATTTTTTAGCGGTGTCCGCAGTGGCGCTTACGTTGGTATCCGCATTCACCAAGGCGGCCAGCCGCGTAACCAGAGTCTCCAGAGTATCCCCGGCGACCGTCGTATAGGGATACTGCGTACTCTGCATCACGATCGTAACGGTTTGTCCGGGAGTCACCGGTCCCGCGAAAGTGAGTGATCCCGGAACCGAAGAGAAAGTCCCGGCGATGATGACAATGGAAGTCCCCGCATCGGACAGAGACGAACGGAATGGGATGTTCAGGTTTTCGTCTTCCAGCACCAAGCGCATTGACAAATTTGCCAGATCCACGCCAACGGCGATATTGGGGTCCGAGTCGATATCGGCAGCAATCTTTCTCAAGACATCCGCGGCGGTGTCGCCAGCCACAACCGTGTAAGTGTACGAAGTCTGCGCGAAAGTGAACAGCACCGTCTGACCAGGAACGGGAGTCCCGCTGAAGGAGAAGCTGGCGGGAAGAGAGAGTGAACCTGCAGTCGTGGCGTTGAGTGATGAGCCGTCCGCACCCGAGGCCGAGTAGGTGATGTTGGTACCCTGATCCCCATAGACTATGGCGCGCAGGGCGATGCCGCCCTCGGCTTCATTGGCTGTAGCCTTTACATCCGGGTCATTGGCATTGATTAAGGCTGCCAGACCGGAGTTGACCAATGTAAGCGTATCATCTTTGCGAGCGGTGTATGAGTAGGTCCGGCCGTTGATGGTAACCGTCACGGTTTGGCCTTCCGCGACCACACCGTTGACGGTAATGGTCCCTTCCGCGCCAAACTGCGCTGCGACACCATTTACCACGGGATGATCGACCGTTCCGAGTCCCGTAACATTAGCGATGAGGATTTCCCCTTTTTTCGCCGGATTGGCTTCGGTTACTGGAGTCAGGTTGGCGTGGGTGATTAAACCAGGCCCATTGCCATCGGCTTTGCCGTCCACGGTAAAGATGCCGGGTGCGCCATTAGCGAGTCCAAGGGGAGCCGCGGCGGAAGTGATTGAGGTATTACCGGTTCGGCGAGTTACTTCTATAGACGCACTGTATCCGGTAACTTCAAAGGGAATCTGTATATTAACCTGCCCCGGCGAAACAAAATACACCGGCGCGGGTATGCCGTTGACCTTTACGCTGACGCCGCCTAATTCGTATGCCATCGGCAGGTCTTTGGATTCTATCGACGAGTCCGCCAGATTGGCGCCCATCACGGCGGCCAATCCACCCGGAGCCACCGGCGGCTGTGGCAGTATGACGCTGCAAGCCGCAGTTTGCGCACGGGCCGAAAAGCTCGCGGCATTCACGACGGAGCTGATGAGGGGCGCGCCCGGACGGAATCCCAAAACACGGCGGTTAAAACTGTCCGCAACAAACAGAGTGTCGCCATCGCTGCCCGCCGCATAGGGCACGGCGAAGTAGGACGCCGCGCAGCTTTCGAACAAACCCGTGAAATCCTGTTGCCCAATCACCAGGTCGGCCACCGCACCATTGGCGGTGGGAATGCGGTTATAGATCAGGACACGGTTGTTGCCGGAGTCCACAATCAGCAGGCGTGTGCCATCGCTGAAGGCATAGCGCGGAAAATTCAGGGTAGAGGCGGTGTTTCCTGGTTCGGCTCCGGTGAAATCTAACTGACCCACCACCACGTCCGCGCTCGCGCCACTTTGCGTGGGAATGGAATTGTAAATGAGCACGCGGTTGTTGCCGAAGTCGGTAACGATGAGCCGTGTGCCATCGGTGGTCACGCTCATCGGATCGTACGTGCGATTGGCGGCGGCGGGAGACCGTCCAAAATTGTCGAAGTTGGCCTGGCCGAGAACCACATCCGCGTTCGCGCCGTTCTGCGTGGGGATGGAATTATAGATCAGGACACGGTTGTTCAGGGTATCGGCAATAAACACTCGACGCCCGTCGCTGGCCACGCTGTTGGGGCGGCGCAGGCGGTTGGCGCCGGCTGCAAACGCGGAAGTCGTGAAATTGGCCTGACCAATCACGACATCGGCGGGCACGCCCTCTTCCGTGGGAATGCGGTTGTAGATCAATATGCGATTATTTCCCCACTCGGAAATGAATAGTCGCGTGCCATCAGTGGCGACGCCCACCGGCTGATTCATCAACGTGGCGGAAGTGCCCGGAGTGGTGGTGTCGGGACGGGCCTGTCCCAAGACAATATCCGCATTCGGAAGGTTTCCCTGGGGGAGTCGTTGCTTGATTAAGGCAAGATTGTTGTAGATGAGCACACGGTTATTGTTCGGCGGGGCCAGATAAGAAGAGTCCGCGACAATCAACCGATTCCCGGCGATGGCCATGCCGGAGACGGCGCCCCAACGATCCGGTGTGTTGCCAAACGTGATGTCGGAAAAATTCCTCTGACCGACCACAATGGATGCGGCCTGGCCGGTAACCAGCGGATTCGGCAACGCGGGCGCTTGCGCGAGCAAGCCGTCCATTGCGCCGACAAGCAGTAACATGGTACCGATCAGAAAGAGTTTCTTCATCATTAAGCCAAACATTTCTCCGGAGTTTCGACCACCCGTCCCTATCGTTGACTTGTATCCGCCGCGCTGACTAGTCCCGGCAACACTGGGTGATTTCCTATTCTATTCAATCTGATGGCAACCGCGCAACTGGGCGCGCAAGAATCTGCAATAATTATAGACTAAACCAAAGAAGTATATCGATGCCTCTGAGAGGATTCGGGTTGCATAAACCAGCAGGAAACTTATTCGGGCATCGCGCTTTGATAGCGTTTTGATATGCGGGAAGACGGAAATCGTGGCAACAATCTGGTGCGGGTAGCGAACCCTACTTCAGTAAAGCCAATAGCCGGTCACGCGCTTCTTGCGCCCTTTTCCCATCCGGAGCGGCGGCGAAAACCGTATCTTCTCCGGCAATGGTCCCAACGATTTCCGGCCAGTGCTCCTTATCAATTGCGTCGGCCACCGGCGCAGCCGTGCCACGCACGGTACGGATGATCAGCAGATTCTGCGCGACCAGCACATCCCGAACGTAATCGACCACATCGCGCTTAAAGCTGTTGGTCTCCTCGCCATCAGACCCGGCGGCGGCTCCTGCCTCCTGATATCCGCGCGGCCCCTTGACCAAACCCATTTCACGGATATCGCGGGAAAGCGTAACCTGCGTTACGCGCACGCCAACGCCCTTCAGCGCATGAGAAAGCTCATCCTGCGTGCGCACTTCCTTATGGCGGATTACGTTCAATATCTGCTCGTGGCGAAATGCTTTGTTCACAATGGGTGCAACGCTCGCAGAGCCTATCATCGCTCGCGAGCAGGTCTCCTGCTAGAGGTTCTCGTAGCTGGGGCCGCCGCCGCCCTCGGGCGGAACCCAGGTAATAATTTGGTACGGGTCCATGATATCGCAAGTTTTGCAATGGACACAGTTGGATGGGTTCAAATGAATCTCACGGCGCTGCTTGCCTTCCACCATTTCGTACACTGCCGCCGGACAAAAATTCTGGCAGGGATTACCATATTCCACCGTGCAACGCGTATTGCAAATATTCGTGTCCGCGATTAAAAGATGCGATGGTTGGTTCTCTTCATGCCGTGTGGCGGAATGAAATACATCCGTTGTCTTGCTAAATGTCAGCTTGCCATCCGGAACCAACGGAGGCTGGCTATTCTCCGCTACCTGAATGAGCTTCGCCATGTGTTCGTGACCGGGGCGGCTCGGATATCGCGCGTATAGCCCTCGCCCGCCGGTGAGCATTTGCAGCGCCACATGAGCTCCGCCGCGCAGAGGCCCGTTTTGCATCGCCTGGTGAAAGTTGCGGACCGGCCAAAGCTCTTCACGAATCCAACTGTTTTCGACACGCAAGGCGTACTCGCTCATCCGCGCGTCGGAGAAATCGTCCGCCGCCATCGCCTGATAAATCGTTTCGGCGGCCAGCATGCCGCTCTTCATGGCCAGATGAATTCCCTTCAGCCTTTGAGAATTCAGGAAACCCGCGGTGTCCCCCACCAGCAGCGTTCCCGATATGGAAAGTGGCGGCAGCGAGTACCAGCCACCTTCGGGAATCGACTTGGCTCCATACTTCACCAACTGCCCGCCTTCCAGAATCCGCCGAATCAGAGGATGGGTTTTATAGCGTTGAAATGCGGTGTGCGGGTCAAACCGTGGGTCGCGATAATCGAGGCCGGAAACCAGACCGACCGAAATCATCCCCTCCGGCATGGCGTAGAGCCAGCCGCCGCCAAACTGATCGCTGCGCAGCGGCCAGCCCGCCGAATGGATCACCGTTCCCGGCGCGATCCTGCCCGATGGAATTTCCCACAATTCCTTGACGCCGACAGCATAGGTCTGTGGATTGCTGCTACTGGGAGGAATCCTGGATGGGAGAGTGTCGGCCAGCAGTTGTTTGGCGAGTGAGCCGCGCGAGCCCTCCGCCAGCACCGTAATCCTGGCGCGCACATGATAACCAGGCTCAAAGTTGCTCTTGTGATTTCCTGCGCGGTCCACGCCCTTGTCATCGGTAAGGACGCCTGTTACGCGGCCCTCTTCATATACCAATTCCCTGCCCGCGAAACCGGCGAAAATGGTCGCGCCCGACTGTTCGACTTTCTCCCCCAGCCAGCGCCCCAGACGGTTCAGTGAAACAATCTTATTTCCGGAATTGTGAAAGAACGGTGGAAGGATGGGCAGTTTCCATTGACCAAGTTCCGTCAAATAGTAGACTTCATCGCGTGCAACGGGACAGGCGATTGGAGCCGCATCAGGGCCATCCGCGGAATCGAATTCGGGCAGCAACTCACGCAGGGCACGCGGGTCCATCACCGCGCCAGAGAGAAGATGTGAGCCGATCTCCCGGCCCTTCTCCAATAGACAAATTTCTTCAGTCGAGAGTTTTCGTCCCTGACGGGAACCGCGGTCAATTTCAGAATTATGCTGATGGATTAGCTGCGTCAGCCGTAGCGCGGTCCCCAGGCCAGCCGGTCCGGCGCCGACGATCAGAACGGTTGTGTCAAAACGTTCGCGCTCTGCCATGTGGTTCAATCACGTAGTTAAATTGCGAGTTCAATAGCGATTGGTGGATTAGCCCTGCCAGGCTTTCATTAGCCTTGGCGGGCTTTAATAATCTCTTCCGTCAAGGCTGGAAGAACATCAAACAGATTGGCGACGATGCCGAAATCGGCCACTTCAAATATGGGGGCATTGGGGTCTTTGTTGATCGCCACGATGGTCCGCGAGCCTTTCATGCCCACCAGATGCTGAATGGCTCCAGAGATGCCGATGGCAAAATAGAGTTTGGGTGAGACCGTCTGCCCGGAGCTGCCCACCTGCCGTTCCATGGGCAGCCATCCGCTATCGCAGATCGGACGCGACCCGGCGATCTGCCCGCCGAGTGCCGCGGCGAGTTTCTCCACCAGCGGAAGGTTCTCAGCCTCCTTGATGCCGCGGCCCACGGCCACGATCACTTCGGCCTGCGAAAGATCGACCGTGCGCTTCGCCTCCTGCACACGTTCCAGAGGGATGGTGCGTATTGAATCGTTCGGTAACTCCACCCGCTCCACAATTACCGGCGCAGGGTTTTCGCCGCGCTCAAGCTGGGCAGCGGGGAAACTTCCGGCTTGCACGGAAATGAAATAGGGGCCGTCTCCCTCGAAACTCAAATCAGCGCTCAGCTTGCCCTGATAGAGCTGGCGGGAAAAAATCACCTCGCCACCCTCAATACGGAATCCGGTGCAATCGCTGAGTATTGCACGCCCCATCCGCGCCGCCAGCTTCGGGGCAAATTCCCGGACTTGATAAGTGTGCGGAAGAAATACGTAGGAAGGATTGCGGATCGCAACCGCACCATGCAAGGCAAGGCAATACGCATCGGGTGTGTATTGACTCAGCTCCGCAGCATCGAGATTAATAACCTGCGTAACTTTGCAGGCAGCCACCTGGCCGGCGAGATGGCCCAGCCCAGAACCCAGCACCATCGCTTCCACTGGCAGGTTCAGCGCCGCACCCAACTTCTGCGCGGCGGCGAGTGCTTCCCAGCTTAAGCGGACGATTTTCCCATCCTGATGTTCCAGTATGGCGATGATGGACTGAGTCATAATCCTGGGCATTCCCTACGGCGATAATAATGCAGATTCTCCGCTCCGCTCGGATGGACACCCCAAACGGATATTTGCAGACCGCTAACTTTGCAAAGAAGCAATCTCGCGGCGTATTCGCTCAACCAGTTTGGCGGCAGCTTCCTTCGGTGTTCCTTCTAGAAATTCCGTGTTCTTGGATTTTATAGGAACATAAATTTTCCTGAGTCTAAGCGTGTTCGTTCCGGAAACCTCTGCCCCAAGTTCCGCCGGCGTTACGCGGCGTATTTCCTTGGTCCTGGCTTTTTTGATGCCCAGCAGGCTGGCATAGCGCGGCTTATTCAATCCAGACTGAATGGTCAGCAGCGCTGGCAGCGGCATCTCCACCCATTCAAACCACCCATTCTCGAGTTCGCGCTTGGCCTTAATACGACATTCCTCAATCTGAATTTCCATAATGATGGTGGCGTGGGGTAGACCGAGAATCTCCGCCAGGATCACGCCCGTTTGCCCTGTCCCCAAATCGTCCGACTGCAATCCGGTGAGCACGAGATCAAACTTCTCCTCGCGAACCGCCGCGGCAATCCGTCCCGCGGCCCACGCACGATCCACCGACTCCGAATGTTCCGTCTCGATATGAATGCCGCGGTCCGCCCCTTTGGCCAATGCTTCGCGGATGGACGCCAGAATCCTGGCTGGTCCAAGGCTGACCACTACGACCTCTCCTCCGAGCTTTTCCTTCAGGCGCAGCGCTTCTTCGAGAGCAAATGTATCGGGTTCGTTGATTTCAAAACTCAGATCGGATTCACGCACATGGAGGGAGTCCTCGCTCAACCGTAGCGTGGATTCCTTGGCAGAAACTTGCTTTAGGCAGACCAGTATTTTCATTGTGAGAGTATACGAACGACCACGCGGTCCATCACCTTGTTCCGGTTACTCGTGGAAGCGGCGGAACAGCAGCGCGGCGTTGGTTCCCCCGAACCCAAAGGAGTTGCTGAGGATGTAGTCCAACTTGGCGGGACGCGCCTGATTGGGGACATAGTCCAGATCGCAATCTGGATCGGGATTTTCATAGTTGGTGGTAGCCGGAATAATTTGATCACGCAAGGAAAGCACAGCAAAGCCAGCCTCAACTCCGCCGGCGCCGCCGAGCAAATGACCCGTCATGGATTTCGTTGAACTAATGGCCACCTTGCGAGCGTGATCGCCAAACAACCGCTTAATGGCCAGGGTCTCCAACCGATCATTAAATGGCGTGGAAGTCCCGTGAGCATTGATGTAATCGACCTGTTCAGGCTTCACACCGGCATCTTCAAGTGTGGCCCGCATCGCACGGAAAGCACCGTCGGCATCTTCAGAAGGCTGAGTGATGTGGAAAGCGTCGCCGGACATTCCGTAGCCGACGATCTCAGCAATAATGTTGGCCCCGCGTTGCTTGGCGAACTCCAGTTCTTCGAGGACCAGGATGCCTGCGCCTTCGCCGATGACAAAACCATCGCGTTCTTTATCGAACGGCCTGCTGGCGCGAGTGGGTTCCTCGTTTCGCGTGGAGAGTGCTCGCATGGAGGCAAACCCGCCCACGCCCATCGGAGTGATGGCAGCCTCCGCTCCACCGCTAATCATGACGTCCGCCGCGCCTCGCTGAATAATCTTAAAAGCATCGCCGAGGGAATGCGCGCTCGAAGAGCACGCCGTACAGGTGGCCGAGTTTGGCCCCCTGGCATTATGTCGGATCGAAACATGGCCGGCGGCGAGATTGACGATGCTGGCGGGGATGAAGAAAGGTGATATCCGGCGTGGTCCACCCTGCATGAGCGCGGTGTGCTCGCGCTCGATGACATCGAATCCCCCGATGCCGGAGCCAATACAAACGCCTGTTCGCTCGGAGATATCGTCGGTAACTTTCAACCCGGATTGCTTCATAGCAAAGTCCGCCGCCGCGAGGGCGAACTGGATGAACAATCCCATTTTCTTGATTTCTTTTTTCTCAATCCAGAGCAGCGGATCGAACCCTTTCACTTCCGCGGCGATGGTGCAGGAGTAATCCGTCAGATCAAATCGTGAAATGGTACCCACGCCGGATTGTCCGGCGAGGATCGCCTTCCAAGACTCCTCCGTACCGATCCCAAGGGCGGTCACCAAGCCAACTCCGGTAATGACGACTCGTCTGCCCATATCATCCTTTATGTAGAATTACGCAACGGTTGCGGAGGGAAAGCTCCGGACTGCACCCAAATCTGCAACCTTGCCGGATGCAGGTCGGAGCAGCCTTCCAAGAAAGGTCCCGTCAAATGTCCCGGAGAAATTTCCGGTAGGCTAAGTATTGTGCCTAGCCTTTAGAATGCGACTGGATGTAATCAATGGCCTGCTTGACGGTCTTAATTTTTTCCGCATCCTCGTCGGGAATGGTGATCTCGAAGGACTCCTCGAGCGCCATTACCAGCTCAACCGTATCGAGCGAGTCGGCTCCCAGGTCGTCCACAAAAGAAGCGGTCGGCGTAACCTCCGACTCTTCCACTCCAAGCTGCTCAACGATAATCTGCTTTACTTTCTCTTCAATCGAGGCCATGGCCCCTCCCTCTTAGATAAATTATGCTAGCTGCTCACAATACGATTCAGTCAGTTTTAGCGGCTCCGCTTGGGACGTTTCATTCAGACTACTGTCACGGACCGCACCGCATACTGGTCTGAAACTGTCTATTGTACTGCAAATTTCCGGATGACTGTACCTCGCGCTGCAAGGAACCACCTCCCATCACCGGCAACTCCAATGGTTCCAAGAGATCCCAGCATCTCACCATCGAACGATTCTAACGACGGCTGCACTCATGGGTCAAGCAGAGCAAGGTCCAACTAAGGTGGACATGCGTTGAAAATAATTATGATTCCGCGGAACTTTACTGATCCGTCTGCCGACTCACAGGGTGGTGGCGAATGATGACGCCTTCAACCATATAAACCACATCTTCGGCGATGTTTGTAGCGTGGTCGGCAATCCTTTCAAGATGGCGGGAAACAGAAAACAGATGCGTGGCCCGTTCAATCGTAGATGAATCCTGTTTCATCATCTGCCAGACCTGTTCAATTACGCGGCGATTATAGTCATCCACTTCGTCGTCTGCCGCGCAGATGTCTCTCGCGGCATAGGGGTCTGCCTTGATGAAGGAGTCCAGGCTTCCCAAGAGCATGCGCATGGTGGCCGCGGTCATTTGCTCAATTTGGGGTGGGTATACGAGAGGCTCTGACTGAGCCAAGGTTTGGGCGTGCTCGGCGATATTTACCGCCTCATCTCCCATGCGCTCCAGATCATTGTTGATACGCATCACCGCAGCGATGAAGCGAAGATCGGCCGCCACCGGCTGATAAAGAGCCAGCAGCTTCAGGCACTCCTCTTCGATCTCGACTTCGCCCAGATTAATGCGATTGTCGCCGAGTATGACCTCCTCGGCCAGGCCGGCGCGGCGCTCCAGAATGGCGGTAACCGCTTTCTGAACAGTCATCGCCACGGTCTCGCCGATGGTTAGTAGACGGCGTTTCAGGCGCGCAATCTCAATTTGTAAATGGTGTGCCAAAGTGTACCAAGGTGTAAGAAAAAAGGTGTAAGAAAAGAATGCTAACCGAATTTTCCGGTGATGTAGTCTTCCGTCTCGCGTTTGCGCGGGCGAGTAAATATTTCCTTTGTCGACCCAAATTCGATCAGGTCTCCAGCGGAGAAGAACGCCGTCCAGTCCGAAAGCCGCGCGGCTTGCTGCATATTGTGGGTAACGATGACGATCGTGTACCGTTCTTTCAATTCGAACAGGAGGTCCTCAATGCGCGCCGTGGATGCCGGATCAAGAGCCGAGCAAGGCTCGTCCATGAGAATCACATCCGGCTCCAGGGCAATGGCACGCGCGATGCACAACCGCTGTTGCTGCCCCCCGGAGAGCGCCAACCCGCTCTGGTCGAGCTTGTCCTTCACTTCGTCCCATAAAGCGGCCTTACGCAACGAGCTTTCGACCAACTCCGCCAGATTACCAGTATGTCCATTGATGGAAGGTCCCCAGGAGACGTTTTTGGCGATGGACCGGGGAAAGGGGTTGGGTTTTTGAAAAACCATGCCGATGCGCCGTCGCACTTCAACGGGATCGATATCAGGAGAGTACAGGTTGACGCCCCTGTAGAGCGCCTGGCCTTCCGTGGAAACCGCTGGGATAAAGTCATTCATCCGATTGAAGGCGCGCAAGAAGGTGCTCTTGCCACAACCGGACGGACCGATGATGGCCGTGATCTGCCGCTCCGCGATGGCCAAATTAATTTGGCGCACGGCGGGAACGACTCCGTAGCGAATGCTCAAAGAAACGGCTTCCAGGATGGATCCCCCGACAACTGGAGGCTGAACCGTTTCATTCGCCATCATCTCCGACTCTTTTACCATCGTGAATCTTTCTGCGCCCGAGCGCGAATCCAGATGGCTGCCGCGTTCATTGTCAACAAGACTAGCAGCAATACGACAATGCCGGCGGCGGCCAGACTGTAAAACTCTTTCTGCGGGCGTGAGGCCCAGTTGAATATCTGAATGGGCAAGGCGCTGAAGGAATCCATGGGACCATTCGGAGTAAATGCCACATAGCTAAGCGCCCCAATCATTACCAGCGGAGCAGATTCCCCGATGGCTCGAGACAACGCCAAAATGATTCCGGTCATAATCCCCGGCAACGCCGCCGGCAGCAGGTGATGACGAATCGTGTTCCACCTGGTAGCGCCTAACGCAAAGGAAGCCAGGCGAATCGATTTGGGAACAGCCCGCAACGCCTCGCGGCTGGCCATTATGGTCACCGGAAGAATCAACAAGCTCATGGTCAATGCGCCAGCCAGCAAGCTCCTTCCCAAGTCTAACCAACGGACAAACAGCGCCAAGCCGAGAATACCATAGACAATCGACGGGGTCCCGGCGAGGTTGGCGATATTGATTTCAATCGTGGTGTTCAACCAACTGGGGCCCGAGTATTCTTCCAGATAGACCGCGGCGCCTACGCCAATGGGAATGGAGATGACCGCGGTAAGCAGGATCAGCCAGATGGTTCCCCACAGTGCCGCCTTGATACCCGCCTTTTCCGCAAACCGCGAGGGAAAACTGGTCAGAAACTGCAGATCCAGCCAGCCCATCGCCTGCCATGAAATCTGAATCAGCAGAATGGCCAGAATGAAGACTCCCGTCCAGGTGGCTACTTGAAAAAAAGTTTTCATCATCCGGCTGCGACGATGCCGCCGCTGCAGGTTGGACCCTTCCGATTTCAGTAAAATTGTGGCCACTTCGCTCATTCATAGACCTCACGAAAACGCCGCAATACTCGATTCGCCAGCAAGTTCATTATGAGAGTGATCACAAACAACAGAGCTCCGACAGCGAATATAGTTTGATAGGAGATGCCGCCCGCCGGAGTGTCGCCGAGCGACACCTGGACGATGTAAGCCGTCATAGTCTGAATGCTTTCGAGCGGATTCATGGTCAGCTTAGGAGTGGCTCCAGCAGCCAAGGTAACCGCCATGGTCTCGCCGATGGCGCGGGAGAGCGCCAGCACAAACGAGGCCAGCACGCCCGAGAGAGCGCCGGGCAAAACCACCTGCGTGGAAACTTCCAGCTCAGTTGCCCCCAGCGCGTAGCCAGCGTCGCGCAGCGATTGTGGCACCGCGCGGCAGGCATCGTCGCAGAGTGAGCACACCATGGGAAGAATCATGATGCCGACCACAAATGCAGCGCTGGCCGCGTTGAAGACTTGGGTCTGCGGTAACACACGCATCAACAGAGGGGTTACAAAAGTGATGGCAAAGTACCCGTAGACGACGGTCGGGACTCCAGCCAGAATCTCCAGAACTGGCTTGAGGATATTGCGTGAGCGATGCGATGCGTACTCGCTTAGGAAAATACCGCTCGCCAGTCCCAAGGGCAAGCTGACCAGGGCGGCCCCGGCCACTACCAGCATGGTCCCGCAAACGAGAGGGAGCACGCCGAATGACCTCGGCTCGATAAGCGGAGCCCAGCGCGTTCCGGTCAAAAACTCGATTGGTGAAACAGCAAAGAAGAAGGCGGAGGCTTCGCGCACCAGTACCCAGATGATCCCCACCGTGGTGGCCACTGAAAGAAACGCGCACAGGAACAGCGCCAGGCGGATGGCTTCCTCCACCCATCGACGATGTCCCCGTACGCGAAGGCTATCGAGCGCGGTGCGACTTGTGGTTGTAGTACTCAAGCAAGGTTTAGTAGATCGCTATTTGCTAGTTTGCAATAATGCTTCCAGGTTCAACTGCCCTTCTTTCGCGTGTCCATGGAAAACGCTACCGGCTACTTTACTAGCCCAACGCTGCTTTACCAAACCGCCGATGGTATCCGGAAGCTGGATATAACCGACTTCGGTAGCCAGCGGCCCACCCTGGGCGAGGTAGAAATCGACAAACGCCTTTACTTCCGGTCGAGCCTCGGCTTTGGCCGCGACATAAATAAAAACGGGACGGGAGAGCGGCGCATAGCTGCCGTCGCGAATTGTTTCTGGAGAAGGCAGGATGGGGCCAGCGCCATTGTCCACCGCAACCAATTTTAGTTTGTCCCTGTTGGCGGCGTAGTAGGCGAAACCAAAGAAGCCGATGGCATCCACATCTCCGGCGATGCCTTGCACCAGAACATTGTCATCTTCGCTGGCGCTGAAATCGCCGCGAATCGCCTTAGCCTTGCCGTTAATGGCTTCCGTGAAATAATCGAACGTCCCAGAGTCCGTGCCTGCGCCAAAGAAGTGGATTTCGCGCGCGGGCCAAGTGGGCCGGACGTCGCTCCAGCGCTTCACTTTGCTGCCCGGCTCCCACATTTTTTTGAGTTCGGCAACGCTTAGAGTGCTAACGAAATCGTTCTTCGAATTGACCAGGATGGATAGACCGTCATAGGCGATCGGCAACTCCACAAACTGCAATCCATTCTTTACAGCGGTCTCCACTTCTTCAGTCAGAACTGGACGTGAAGCGTCGTTAATATCCGTCTCGCCGGCCAGGAACCGCTTGAATCCACCGCCGGTACCGGCAATACCCACAGTCACTCGAACCTGCGGATAAAGTTTCTGGAACTCCTCCGCAACTGCCTCCGTAATAGGATAGACCGTGCTGGAGCCATCAATCAGGACGGCCCCGGTCAATTGGCTGGCAACTGGTGCTTCCGTTGTTGGCTCGCTGGGGCGGCTGCATCCCATCACCATGACCATTGCTAAAACGAGAAAACCCAGTTTGTTCATCAACATTGATTTCAACATTTATTCTCCTTGGTAGCGCAATCTATGGCGCTTACGTTGTTCCTGCCTCCCACGAAATCCACTTAGGGTACCCAAGGAAATCCGACGCACAACTATCAGACTTCCCTTTTACCCCTGGATCGTGACGAAGACAAGCATCGTAATCTTTCGGTAACATCATGCTGAAAAAATGAATAGAGAATTGTTAATGCATTGTTAACAGATTGTTAATGCTCACGCCGTTGTCAGTGGCAGTCCCAACAGGATGGTGGTCCCACCTTCAGCTGGGCATTCGATATGAAAAACATGGTTTGCACCGTAAAGAACGCGCAGCCGCTCCTGAACATTGCTGATTCCAATTCCTCGTTGGTTAATCTGATCAAGAACCTCGCGCGATATGCCGACACCGTTGTCACGAACTTCCAGCAGAAGATGTCCATTTTGTTTATGTGCCCGAATATTAATGATTCCCCCTTCAACCTTGGGAGCAAGTCCGTGCTTAATGGCATTTTCAACTATGGGTTGCAGCAGCATACTGGGGACCGGCGTAGAGAGAGCTTCCTGATCAATTTCTTTCTCGATTTTCAGCTTTTCAGTGCCAAACCGGACGACCTCAATGGATAGATAGTCATCTATGAAAGCAAGCTCTTCCCGCAGTGTGGAAAAGTTATCTGACTTCTTTAATAATTTCCTTAAAATGCTTGATAACTTAAAGATTACCTGTCTTGCTGCCTCGGCGTCCGTACGCGCAAGCGAGGCAATGGAATTGAGCGTATTGAAAAGAAAGTGAGGATTGATCTGAGCCGTCAATGCGTCCAAACGTGCTTGGACGAGAAGGCGGCGCTGCTCTTCCAATAGCAGATCGTTCCGGACATTCTTCCAGATCGTAATGGGGATGGCTACGCAAGCAATCGTCGTCAGGCAGATTGCGATAACAATGGGCACAGACCCATCCAGAACGTGATAGAGATGCTCGGGAAAGAGTCGACCCAGGATCATGCGGACGGCCTCTATGACGATGATGGCCAGGAAAAAAAACATCTGCCATTCCGCCCGTGGATAGCCGAATCGCTGGCGAAACCAGCGGTAGAGATTTAAGTCAAAAAAAGGTGAGAACGTCCAGACATCATCTTTCCCAGGCGCCAGACTGCGGGCAAATCCTCCCATCGCCCCGGCGGCCAACAGTACGGGTAGAGCCAGCAGTTCATTGTGGAGCAGGGCGGGAAGCGAAGCCAGCCCCCCGGCCATTAATCCGGCAACGGGGCCTGCCAGCACGCCCGCTAGGATCGCGCCCTCCAACCCGAGGTCCGGTGGTTGATAATTCAATAAAACCCTGAGCAGCACACCGAACATCAGCGGAACACCCAGGACCAGTCCAAAGATGAACTGATCGGAGAGCTGCTTACTTGTTGAAAACAATAAGCGTCTGAAATAGCTTGAGCGCGCCAAAATGCTGGCTATCGCCGCCGCCGCCAATATCTTCACGAGAAGTATTAGCAGTAACAGATCTCGGGCATCAATAGTGGCATTCAGGGAAGTAGTGTTCAAAAATCCGCTCCAATCACGGCTAGTCGAGGATCAATCAGGCACCTTCTCTTTGCAACAATTCTGGTCGTTGGTCGGTCGCCAGCTTGTCTCTTTCCCAGCACACTCATTATAATGAATTGGAGCGATACTTTATTTCGCATAACACATGAATAAACCAGCAGCGCCATCCGCAACACATCTACCGGGTACTCCGGTCCAGACTCCCCCGCGCATTCCCGTCGTAAAAATCGCGGAGGCCGACTTCCCCTCTGTTTTCGGAAAATTTCGGATCTGCGGATTTCGACTGACGGATGATCGCGGCATCGAGAACGCAGTAGTTCTAGTCCGGGGAACACCGCAATCCGGGAAGATTCCATTGGTGCGCATTCACTCCCAATGCCTGACCGGCGACGTCTTCGGCTCACTGCGCTGTGATTGCCGTGAACAACTCGAGATGGCCCTGGCTCAGGTGGGCGCGAGCGACTATGGGTTTATCATCTATGAAGAAAAGGAAGGCCGCGGCATCGGGCTAATGAACAAACTGCTGGCCTATCAGTTGCAAGACGAGGGACTGGACACGATAGAGGCCAACGAACGGCTGGGATTCGAGGCGGACCTGCGTGATTACCGTCTGCCAGCCGGGATTCTGCAGTACTACGGAGTTTCGCAAGTTCGCATGCTCTCCAACAACCCGGAAAAGTTACAGGCTATGGAAGCCAACGGAATCGCCATCAAGGAACGCGTGCCTGTGGAAGCTAAACCGCACCAGGCTCGAGTGAAATATCTGCGAACCAAGCGCGACAAAATGGGCCATAAGATTGGCGAATAGCAGAGATAATTCAATCAGCATCTTCAATCAGCATCAAGGGCAGCATCAAGGGCAGTTGCGGCCCCTCTTTTATCCGCAAACTCAAATGATCCCCCGCCTATAAAATGAACAATCTCCAGTTGGTCCTGGTCGCTCAACACGGTGTTGGGCCAAGACTCTCGCGGCACAATGTGGCGATTCAACTCCACGGCGCAGCGATCGGATCTCAGCTCGAGCGAGCGAAGAAACTCGGTTAGGGTTAATGGAGCGTCCAACGACCGGACTTTTCCATTCACAACTATATCCATTTGCGAGTACTCACCATGCCGCGGCGAATTTGATTTGCTTTGAGTGCCTATCGACTTGGAAATTCTGGAAAGACTGGAACATCAAAAATGCTCAAGCCACAGGCTGAATATTGAACTTGGCGAACTGCTTGCCTTGCGGACCTTTCGCCCGAATTATCAGCATCCCGGCCTGCGAAATTTCCGGGGAACTTACCCATATCTCCGCGCCACCGTCCCGGCGTGAATTCAACGTCTGCTGATCAATAACCTGTCCGTCCACAATCCAGCGGATATCCAATGCCAGATCGCTGGCCGGAAAGTTGCTATCCCGTTCGCGGAACGCAAACTGAAAACGAAAATACTCCCCCTGCTGAAACTCGTTTGCATTGGTCATTTCGATCAGGTAGACAGGAGTGGAAATTGCAGATCCATTGCCACCCATAGCGGCTGAAGCAACAGAATCACTGGCGAGGGACGGGGGTGCAGCGGGAACGGGCTGCGGGGTTGGCAACCAAGTCCCGTTACGGACCGCTTCCGTCAATTCCTTGTGTTGATGCCGGACCGCCTCTTCAATCTGCTCTTTGCTGGAAGTTGCTGGATCGTAGAGGGTGCGGCTCTTGCCAAGAATCTTGCCACCAACGTAAATGATGGATTCAACGACTGGATTCTTGTGCCCACGGTCTTCCGTCTGGACGTGGTAGAGCGCATCTTTTCCCTGCACATCAGTATTGAATCCGAAGATCATGCAACAAACCTTTCACAGATTAGTTCACTCTTTGGGACGCCCTGGAACCGACCATTCTGCAGACCGCACCCACCACATTCTGCTACACTTGACAGGGCGGTCGAGCGGCCCCTATATTCATAATTACCGCTATTTCTCTGTTCATTATAACATCGGGTCTCATGTCCAACGGGTATTTTGAAAATTACATTCCCATACTTCTGCTTGCCGGGGTTGTGACTCTGTTGGCGGTGGGCATGCTATTGCTATCCTACCTGCTCGGCCCGCGGCGTCCCTCCAAGGAAAAGTTGGCGGCATATGAATGCGGACTGGTGCCGACCGGTGATGCCCGCCAGCGCTTCAGCGTCAAATTCTACCTCGTTGCCATGGTATTTATTCTCTTCGACGTGGAAGTAATCTTCTTGTATCCATGGGCGGTTATTTTTCATGAACTGCGGATGCTCGGATTCATTGAGATGCTTTTGTTCATCGGACTCGTTCTGCCTGGCTTCGTCTATCTATGGCGTCAGGGCATATTTGACTGGTCAGAAACGGACACCAGTGATTGGCCGGATACCCCGCCCGTCACTTTGCAGGGTGTCTCGCTCGTGGTCCCAAAGGTTGTCCATGAAGCTACTCCATTCTCCGGAGGGTCTCAATGAAGCTTGAGGACCTTCAACTAAAATTGACCGCGATGCCCGATGCCGTCGCGCTCATGGAATCTGAGCCGCTCGCCATCATTGATGGCGGTTGCGAGCGGGGCGAGTGGACATTCCAGATTGAGCCGAACCAGATACGGCCAGTTTGCGAATTCCTGAAATCCCACCGCGGGTACCGAATGCTGTCGAACTCCACCGTGGTGGATTGCTACCCGTCCGAGCCGCGTTTTGAAGTCGTCTATCATTTGCTCTGTCATGATAGCAAACAACGCCTGCGGCTAAAATGCAAGATCGGCGGCGAGCAACCTGAGATTAGTTCGGTAAGCATGGTGTGGAATTCCGCTGACTGGTTTGAACGGGAGATATTTGACCTGTTCGGTATCCGCTTCATCGGCCACCCGGACCTACGGCGCATCCTGTTACCAGATACTTGGGAAGGCCATCCCTTGCGCAAAGACTATCCAGTTACGGGGTACCGCTAATGGCGGAACTAGCCATTCCTGCCAGCTCCCGTTCGCTGGTGCTCAACATGGGGCCACAGCATCCGTCCACGCACGGCGTGCTCCGTCTGGTGCTGGAGCTGGACGGTGAGACCATTCTCAGCGCCAAGCCCGACATCGGTTATCTGCACACCGGCATTGAGAAAACCTGCGAAGAGAAAACCTACCATCAGGTGATTACGCTCACCGATCGCATCGACTACCTCTGCCCGCTCACCAATAATCTCTGTTACGTCCTGGCGGTCGAGAAGCTGCTTGGCCTGGCGCCGCCTCTCCGCGCTCAACAAACCCGAGTGCTGCTGAACGAATTGAGCCGCATCGCCAGCCATCTGGTCTGGCTCGGCACACACGCCATCGACATCGGCGCCATGTCCGTCTTCCTCTATTGCTTTCGCGAGCGCGAGGAGATTCTCAAAATATTCGAGTTGGTCTCCGGGCAGCGCATGATGACCAGCTATTTCCGCGTCGGCGGCCTGGCCTTGGAACCGCCGCCGGAATTTCTCCCGCGCGTGAAACACTTCATGGGTTATTTCCCCGACCGGTTGCGCGAGTACGAATCGCTGCTGACCCGCAACCCCATCTGGAAGCGCCGCACGGTTGGCGTCGGCATTCTTACCAAAGAGGATGCGCTCGATTTCGCCGTCACCGGCCCCACAGCGCGCGCCTCGGGAATCGACTACGATCTGCGCCGCGACGAGCCTTACTCCGGCTATGAGAATTATAAGTTCGACGTTCCGGTGCGCACTGAGGGCGACGTTTACGCCCGTTACCTGGTTCGCATCGAGGAATTGCACCAGAGCGTGCGCATCGTGAATCAGGCCGCGGAAAATATGCCCGACGGCCCGGTCCGCGCGAAGGCTCCCGGAATCGTCCTGCCCGACCGCGAGAAAATGAAGACCGAGATGGAATCGTTAATCTACCATTTCAAAATCGTGACGGAAGGCTTCCGCGTCCCGCCCGGCGAGGTCTATCAAGCCATCGAGTCGCCCCGCGGCGAAATGGGCTATTACGTCGTCAGCGACGGCACGGCGCATCCCTATCGAGTGAAGGTCCGCTCGCCGTCGTTCTCTAACTTGCACGTACTGCCGCGCCTCGCCGAAGGCCGCCTGCTCAGCGACATGATCGCCTGCATCGGCAGCATCGACATCGTGCTGGGAGAGATCGACCGGTAGATTTGTACAGCAACGATGCAGGACGAGGAAGAGCATTTCATGGAATCTCAGGAATTGGATAGCTTTCTCGATCATAGCGGGATGCCTTACACAAAGAAAGTGCGGCCAAGCTACGAGAGCTTCGTTGCCGAGTGTCCTTGGTGTGGCCAAGAGAACACATTCAATCGGCGGACCGATCATGATTGCACGTTTGTCCGTATGCGCGCGCTGTTCCTGCGACAACTTCTCTCCGGAATCTCCCCGAAGAGTCTGCTTGAAGCAGAGTCCGCTATCGCGGCATTAGGGAACCGTCTACGTGAGCCAACTCCTGAAGAACTTGAGGCACATCCCGACAAGCAATTGGTCGCTCTCCTCAAGTCAGTAAAGGAAATAAAGATAAACAATCTACGAAACCAAGTTGTTCACAAGCACGCGTATCGTCCGACCCGATACGAAGCCGAAGCTGCTCTTGAGGAGAGTCGGTCAGTTCTCTTTCCTTTAGGCCATCGACTACATCTGCATGACGAAATAAACTGGTACGTGAGCTTGAAGAAGAGAGATAGCCTGTAACTCTGTAATAACGTGAATAACAGGTTTCTCGCTGTCCGAGTATTTCTGTCGAAGCAGGCGTAAGGGCACGGCTTCAACCGTGCCGATAAGCTCGCAAAACGGAAGCGGTTTTAACCGTTGAGGGAATATGGCTGTTCCACCGAGACGCACGAAAGACGCCGGAACGTACTTCGTTACCTCCCGCACGTGGGAGAGCCGGAAACTCTTCATCAAACCCGCGGTTTGCGAAATTGTGATTGGGACGTTGCTTCATTATCGGGAGAAACACAGCTATCTGCCGCATTCTTTTGTGCTGATGCCCGATCACATTCATGTCATGCTGACGCCGAGCCAGGAAATCACGCTGGAGCGGGCGGTGCAGTTTATTAAAGGTGGATCATCTCGCAGGATTTCACAGGCGCTGAATTTCCAACTGCCTGTGTGGCAGCGGGGTTATACAGACCACCGTATCCGCGATGCGCAGGATTATCAGACGCATTTGCGATACATCGAACAGAATCCGGTAAAGGTGAAGTTAGTTTTATCGGCCAGTGAGTATCCCTGGTCCTCCGCACCCGGGGCGTTTGCGATGGACGATTGCCCTCAGGGGTTAAAACCCATGAGGAAAGCGGAGCCTATCGGCACGGTTGAAACCGTGCCCTTACGTCGCGCTTGAAGCGTTGACACATTTTTGAAATCGTACTTTTGCGTCACGACCGAAGTGATTGTGCATTTTTGAAACGGTACCTTACGTCGGGTATGCAGCGCTCCCGATTTTCTATAGCGGGTAAACACGGCAATTGCTTTCCTCATCGTGGGCCTTTTGTGCAGAGGAAGCCGGAACAAGTTTATACTGAGGAATAATAGGAACAAGCGCCAGTGCCGACCAAGGAAACTGTTAGAACATTGCTGGACCGGTTGCCGGACGATTGCAGCCTGGAAGACGTGCTGTACAACCTGTATATAATCCAAGCAGTAGAACTGGGGCGAGTTGACGCGCGAGCGGGCCGCACAGTTTCCCATCAGGAGGTCGCTGAGGGGTTACTTCGGAAATGGCGGGGGACTGCTCAGGAAAGCGCGTAAGAACAATCATGCAGTTTAATGAAAAACTCGAAGCGAAATATCAAACGCTGCTCTCGCGTTATCCGGTGAAGCGCTCGATTCTTGTGCCGCTGCTGCTGTATGCGCAGGATGAGCACAACTATCTCAGCAAAGAGCTGATCGCGGAGATCGCGCGGCGCGTGGACTTGCGTGTACTCGAAGTGGAAGAGGTTATCTCGTACTACTCGATGCTGCGCAAGAAACCCGCGGGCCGGCACAATTTGCAGATTTGCACCAACATCTCCTGCCTGCTGCGCGGCGGCGATAAACTCTATGACCACGCCAAGCGGAAGCTTGGCATCGGGCACAAGGAAGTAACCGCCGACGGCGAGTTTTCCATTGAAGAAGTCGAGTGCATCGGCGCGTGCGCCTGGGCACCGGCGCTACAGGACAATTACGATTTCTATCACGAAGTGACGCCGGAAAAGTTCGATGCGCTGCTGGATCAGTTGCGCGCTGGAACAGCCAAGCCGGACCTCCCCGCGCAGTCAGTTTCTGAACATGAAGTTCCCGTGCTCACGCGAACCTCTCACCATCCGAACCCGGCAGCCCTCGACACCTATCTGGCCAACGATGGCTATACGGCCATCGAAAAAGCGCTCAAACAGATGACGCCGGAAGCGGTGATCGAGGAGATGAAAGCATCCAATCTGCGCGGACGCGGCGGCGCGGGTTTCCCCACCGGGATGAAATGGACCTTCGTGCCCAAAAAGGCGGAGAAGCCGAAATACATCGTCTGCAACGCGGATGAAAGCGAGCCCGGCACCTGCAAAGACCGCTTGCTGATGCAGAACGAACCTCACCAGTTGATCGAGGGCTTGTTGCTGGCTGGCTTCGTGGTGGACGCGCACCAGGGCTACATCTATGTGCGCGGCGAGTATCGCTATCTGATCGATATCCTTGACCGTGCCATCGCAGAGGCTTACGCGCGCGGATACCTAGGCAAGAATATCCTCGGCACCGGTTTCAACTTTGAACTATGCACGCACACCGGCGCAGGCGCATACGAATGCGGCGAGGAGTCGGCGCTGCTGGAATCGCTGGAAGGCAAACGTGGCATTCCGCGCATCCGTCCGCCATTTCCGGCTGTTGTGGGACTTTACGGCGGACCTACAGTTCTTAACAATGTGGAGACATTCTCCGCTGTTCCCGCCGTTATACGCGAAGGCGGCGCATGGTACGCAGGCCTGGGCACACCCAGGAACGGTGGCACGCGGATGTTCGTTCTCTCCGGACACGTTAACCGGCCTGGCGTTTATGAACTGCCGATGGGCTTTTCATTGCGCCGCATGATCGAGGAGGTCGGTGGCGGCATCCTCGACGGAAAAAAAGTGAAGGCAGTCATTCCAGGAGGATCATCCACTCCCGTGCTGACTGCCGATGCGCTGGACACTCCCATGGATTTCGAGTCCGTGGCCAAGGCGGGGTCGATGCTGGGCTCCGGGGCCGTGATCGTGATGCACGAAGACACCTGCATGGTGCGCGTCGCCCTGCGGCTGATGCAGTTCTACGCCCACGAAAGTTGCGGCTGGTGCATACCCTGCCGCGAAGGCACGTCCTGGCTGAAGAAGACGCTGACGCGTTTCCACGCTGGCGGCGGAAGAGAGGAAGACATTCGCCTGATCGAAGACCTGGCGAAGAACATGCTGGGCCGGACATTCTGTCCGCTAGGCGACGCCGCGGCCATGCCTACAATCGCATTCGTACAGAAATTTCGCGAAGAGTTTGAGCAGCACTTGTCTGGCAAGCCCTGTCCATTTGATCCGCAGGCGGACGCAGTTTTGCTCGCTCATTAGGAACTGAATCGAGAAAATGCCTGACACGCTAAAATTCGACATGCTGAAATTCACAGTTGATGGACGAGAACTGCACGCTCGTCCAGGTACGTTGCTGATTGACGCCTGCCGCGCGTCGGGCATCGAGGTGCCTTCGTTTTGCTACTACCCGGGCCTCTCGCTGCAGGCGGCGTGTCGCATGTGCCTGGTGGAGATTGAGAAAACGCCCAAGCTGCAAACCGCCTGCACGGTTCCCGTTGCCGAAGGCATGATCGTGCGCACTGCGACGCAGCCGGTGGCCGATGCGCGTCGCTCCATGCTGGAATTGCTGCTGGCCAATCACCCGCTGGATTGCCCAGTGTGCGACAAAGGCGGCGAGTGCGAGTTGCAGGATATGGTGTTCCGCTATGGGGCCGGCGAAAGCCGCTTCACCGAAGAGAAACACCACGTGGAAGAGCAGCAGTGGTCTCCTGTTGTTTTCTTTGACGCCCCGCGGTGCATCCTCTGCTACCGCTGCGTCCGTGTCTGTGATGAAGGCATGGGCGTTGGCGCATTGGGAGTCATCAACCGCGGAGCGGGCTCCGAGATTGCGCCGAATCACGGCGACCATCTCGAATGCGAAGAGTGCGGCATGTGCATCGACATCTGTCCCGTGGGAGCGCTCACCAGCGGCGCGTATCGATACAAGGCCCGGCCCTGGGAGATTCAGTACGTCTCCACCATCTGCACCCACTGTGGCGACGGCTGCAAAACCACGCTGAGTGTGCGCAACAACAAGATTCTTCGCGGCAACAATCGCGATCACAGCGGAGTTAACGGCGAATTCCTGTGCATCAAAGGCCGCTACGCGTATGATTTCGTCGAGCACGCGGATCGCCTGAAACGTCCGCTGGTCCGCAAGTCTGGAACGCTGACGGAAGTTAGCTGGGACGAAGCCATTCGCACGGTGGCCGCGCGCTGGAAGCAGACCGTCGACCGGCAACTTCCACCGGAACGAGTCGGTGTCGCTGTCATTGGCTCCAACCACACCACCAATGAGACGAACTATCTGCTGCAACGGTTCACGCGAACTGTTCTGCGCTCCAACCACATCGACCATCTGCGCACCGCCGATTTCCCTGCTCTGATGTCGGCGCTATCGGCAACCTCCGGCACCTCCGGTCAATTGCCGCTAGCGAGCTCCCGCGACTTGGCTCAAGCTAAGGCAATTCTGATCGTGGGAAATAATCCAACCGACCAGCATCCGCTGTTGGCGTGGAACATTCGCGAAGCCGTCCGATTGGCTGGAGCGCGACTCTACGTGATCAACTCGCGCGAAATTCCGCTGGCAAAGCAGAGCTTCCGCCTGATTCCAGTTGGAGCGGGCTGCGAGAACACCGCCATCAGATATCTCACCGGAGACAGCACCGCCGCGACCGAGCTGATTGGACGCACGGCCGGCGGTCGCAATGTATCCACAGACTCACTACAAGAATTCCGCGACAAATTGCTGGCAGAGGAAAATGTAGTAATCGTTTTTGGATCGGAAGTGTACGGCACTAGCATCTCGCAATTAGTAAAACTTGGCGAAATGCTGAAAGGTCCAGCCCGTTACATCGCGCTGGCCGACTACAGCAATTCGCGTGGTGCCGCTGACATGGGACTCTATCCGCACCTGCTTCCAGGTTTTCAGTCCGTACGGAACGATGTGCTTCGGCTTCAGTTCGAGGCGGCCTGGGGAGCGGCTATCTCTCCTGATCCCGGCATGAATTACGAACAAATGCTGCAGGCAGTTGGCGAGAGCCGAGCGGATTCGCTATATGTTGTCGGTGCGAATCCTTGGAAGACTCGCAATCCGAATGATCTTGCAGGCAAGTCGTTTCTCGTTGTTCAGGATTTGTTCCTGCATGAAACAGCGCAGGCCGCCGACGTGGTGCTCCCCGCTGCCAGCGCCTATGAGTGCAACGGCACAGTAACCAATACCTGCGGCGAACTGCAGCGCAGGCGTATGGCGATTAACCTGCCCGGAGCGCGTCCGGACATCGATATCATAGCGGATATGGCGCGACAGCTTGGCGCTGATTCTCTGCCCGCAAGTCCGGATGAAATTCTGCGGGAAATACTTCGGGTCGTTCCCGGTTACACCGTCTCTTATGCCGCGGTGATTTCCGGCATGGCCCAGATGCTCCCGGGCAGCGCATCCGAGACACCTGGCCCGGTTGAAAACCAGAGCTTAGTTCAGATACGGTCCGTGCAAGATCATCTCTTCTCATCTGGAACGATGGGCAGATATAGCTCGATACTCAACCTTGTGCCAGAGCGAACGACCCGGAAGCAGCCGGAACTACTCTAGCGACTCGATGGCAGTCGCTGGAAATTTGACGAGTTAAGAAAACGTAGAATGGACCTTCCCTTTCTCCTATACACGCTGCTGAAAATCGTCGTCGTTGTGTTCGTGCTTTTGACGGCGGTAGCCTACACAGTCTGGTTTGAGCGCAAGGTCGTGGCCCACATGCAGTCGCGCTGGGGCCCCACGCGCGTGGGCCCGCATGGGCTTCTTCAACCACTGGCCGATGTCATTAAGCTCATCACCAAAGAGGACATTACGCCATCGGGCGTCTTTCGTCTGGTGTATCTGGCGGCACCCTGTCTGGCGGTGATCACTGCGCTGCTGGTGTTCGCGGTCATCCCTTTTGGCCCACGAACCGTGATGGGCGGCATCGATATTTTCCAGATCACTGATCTCGACATTGGGTTGCTCTTCATTCTTTCTGTCAGCTCCATGGGCGTGTATGGCATTGTATTGGCCGGCTGGTCGTCCAACAGCAAGTACTCGCTGCTTGGTGGACTGCGCAGCTCGGCGCAGATGATCAGCTACGAGCTGGCCATGGGACTCGCCATCGTGGGTGTCGTCCTGCTAACTGGCAGCCTCAGCCTGCGCCAGGTGGTAGACAACCAGTCCGGCTCGTGGTGGGGATTCATCCCACACTGGAATGTCATTCCCCAATTCATCGGATTCTTCTGCTACTTCGTCTCCGCCATCGCTGAGACCAATCGTCTGCCGTTCGATCTGCCGGAGGCTGAAACAGAGTTGGTCGCGGGCTATCACACGGAATACTCCAGCATGCGCTTCGCCATGTTCTTTCTGGCGGAATACACCAACATGACGGCGGTCTCCTGCGTGGCGACGGTATTATACTTCGGCGGCTGGAGCGGACCGGTCTTCGGACCAGAAGCTTTGCAGACGGTGCTGCCCCTGCTCTGGTTTTTTCTAAAGGTCCTGGCTTTTTTGTTTGTCTATGTCTGGATTCGCGGCACGCTGCCTCGTTTCCGCTATGATCAATTGATGGCCTTCGGCTGGAAGTTTCTTCTGCCGCTGGCCCTCGCGAATATGGTTCTGACTAGTTTTATTCAAGCCGTCCGGTACGGCGGTTAGTTCTACGGTGTAGTTTTGTAAACGGGTGAATTGAGTCCCATGTACGAAATACTATTTTTTGTTTTTGCGGCGGCGGCGGTGGGCTTTGCCATCAACCTGCTGGTGCAGCGGCACCCCATCTACGGCGCCATCTCGTTGATCGGTGTCATGGCTTCGCTCGCCTCTTTGTATTTAATGCTGGGAGCGGAGTTTATCGCCGCTGTTCAGGTAATCGTCTATGCCGGGGCCATCATGGTCCTGTTCGTTTTCGTGATCATGCTGCTGAACGCCGGCGTGGAAGAGCGCACCAACCGCAGCCGGATGGCGAAACAACTGGGCGCGCCGCTGGTAGTGTTGTTGCTCGGCTTGCTGACTTCGCTGGTCTATCGCAATTTTCCGCCGGATGCGGCAGTGCGTTTCGGTGATTTCCCCGGCCAGACCGCCGACATCGGTCGCCGTCTCTATATTTACTATATGCTGCCGTTCGAAGTGGTCTCGATCCTCATACTGGTGGCGATCGTCGGCGCGGTGGTTCTGGCAAAGAAGGAAACTTAGTGCTTGCCGCGTGAATGGCAGCGCGAGTGCACAGGAGAAGTTATGGTTCCGTTGTCCTACTATCTGGTTCTCTCGGCCATCCTGTTTAGCCTGGGTGTCGCGGGATTTATTTTTAAGCGCAATTTGGTCACGCTGTTTATGTCCGTCGAGCTGATGCTCAATGCCGTGAACCTTTCGTTTGTCGCGCTGTCTTACTACTTCCGTCAGTTGGATGGCCAGATATTTGTATTTTTCGTGATGGTGGTTGCGGCTGCTGAGGCCGCCGTCGGACTGGCCATCATCATCTCTGTATTCAGAAATCGCCAGACGTTGAATGTCGATGAGATCAGTCTCCTGAAACTATAAGTGTCGCGCACAAGCATGGATGCAAACTTTTATCTTTGGCTGATTCCGCTGGTCCCGCTGCTCGGCGCGGCCATCAATGGACTCACGGGAAAACAGCGGTCGGAACGCGGCGTCGCAGCGATTGCCGCTACGTCGGTTGCGATCTCACTGGCCCTGTCGCTGCGCGCTTTCTTTCTATATAGCGGCACACCGGTAGTCGAATCTCACATGCCATGGATTTATGCCGGTAATTTCCATGTCGATTTCAACTATTATTTCGATCCGCTCGCCGCGGTAATGACGCTGGTGGTTACGGGCGTCGGATTGTTGATCCACATCTACGCCGCCGGATACATGTCTGGAGACGCGGGCTTCTACCGTTTCTTTGCCTATCTGAATCTCTTTTTGTTTTTCATGCTGACGCTGGTGTTGGCAGGAAACTACTTATTGCTGTTGGTCGGATGGGAAGGCGTCGGACTCTGCTCATATCTGTTGATCGGCTACTACTTCCGCAAGCCGGAAGCCGCCGACGCGGGCAAGAAGGCATTTCTGGTTACACGGCTGGGGGATCTAGGAATCGTCGCCGCAGTGCTGCTGATCTTTAAGACCTTCGACTCTCTGAACTTTACTGAAGTCCTGCCCGCCGCCGCGCAGTTTGCCCCTGAGCACGGTGCGTGGGGACCGCTCACCATCATCGGCCTGTTATTTCTGCTGGGTGCAACAGGCAAGTCGGCTCAAGTCCCGCTCTACATCTGGCTACCGGACGCAATGGCTGGCCCCACGCCGGTCAGCGCGCTGATTCACGCCGCGACCATGGTAACGGCGGGCGTCTATCTGATGGCGCGCTCGTCCGCCATCTATTTGAATGCGCCTGACGCCCTAACCATGGTAGCGGTTATCGGAGCGGTCACGGCCCTCTATGCCGCCACCATCGCGGTAGTGCAGACCGACATTAAAAAAGTGCTCGCCTATTCCACTATCAGCCAGATTGGATATATGGTCATGGCCTGCGGTGTGGCGGCATTCAGCGCGGCGGTGTTTCATCTGATGACCCATGCGTTCTTTAAGGCGCTACTCTTCCTCGGCGCGGGCAGCGTCATCCACGGCATGGGCGGCGAGCAGGATATTAACAAGATGGGCGGCCTGCGCAAATTCATGCCATGGACGTCGATTACCTTTCTTATTGCCTGCCTGGCTATTGCCGCTCTGCCCCCGTTCGCGGGTTTCTTCAGTAAGGATCAAATTCTGTGGGAAGCGTACTCAAGCGAACACGGCGGCCTGGCCTTCTGGATCATCGGAGTAACCACTGCGGCATTTACGTCCTTCTATATGTTCCGGCTCTACTTCTTGACGTTTCACGGGCAGCCCAGATTTGAGGCAACCGCGGCGCGTGCCCAAGGAGCGCATGGAAATGGCCACGGGGGCCATGCACCGCATGAGTCTCCCGCGACTATGACCATACCGCTGATGATCCTCGCAGTGCTGTCAGTCGCCGGGGGCTGGATAGGCATCCCCGCATTGCTCGGCGGTGGCGACCAATGGAATCACTTCATGGCCCCGGTGTTTACACAAGCCGCTGACGTGAATCATGCTGCCGCGCATCATAAGGCTTCGACAGAGTATCTATTGATGGCTATTTCAGTTCTGATATCTCTGAGCGGAATTTCTCTGGCCTGGTGGTTCTATGGCCGCCAGCGGAGCCGCGATGAGGCCGCTGCGGATACTCCCGGAGCCCTGCGCACTCTGGTAGCAAACAAGTATTACGTCGATGAGGCCTATCAGTTTTTGTTCGTTCGCCCACTCGTTACTTTTTCACGCGACATACTCTGGCGCGCGGTGGACCAGTGGGTGATTGATGGCGCGGTGAACGGCGCGGCCACCGCCACTCGCGGTCTTGGCAGTGTCGCGCGCAAATTGCAATCAGGGAACATCCGGTCCTATGCCGGATGGGTAATCATCGGAGCGCTGTTGCTGATCGGATATATGGTGGGCTATTCGGGTTGAGATGGTTTGATATTTTCTAGTTGGGACATGGAACTGCTGGCGCATACATGAACTTTTTGCTCAATGTTGTTTTATTTCTTCCCGCCGCTGGCGCAGTCGCGCTTCTGGCAATTTCGCGCCGCCGTCCGAGAGCGGTCCGCATGGCGGCACTGGTCTTTTCGCTGCTGGCATTCGCTCTTTCAATCCCCCTGGCGCTGTTCTTTTCGCCCAGCACCAGCGGGATGCAGTTCGTCACGGACATGCCCTGGATCACCTCTCCATCCATTCGGTATCACATTGGGATGGACGGCCTCAGCTTGTTTCTGGTTTTGTTGACCACCTTCCTAACCGTGCTGTGCGTGCTGATCTCCTGGCGTTCCGTGAATGAGCACGTCAAAGAGTTCCACTTCTTTCTATTGTTTCTCGCGACTGCTGCGATGGGCGTCTTCGTGTCTCTTGATCTGTTCCTCTTCTACGTGTTTTGGGAAGCGGCGCTAGTGCCCATGTATTTCCTGGTGGGTGTCTGGGGACACGAGAATCGGATCTACGCCGCACAGAAGTTTTTCCTCTACACAGTCGCGGGATCGCTGCTGATGCTGGTAGGAATTTTGTGGCTCTACCAGCGCTTCGGCACATTCGATTACGAATACATTATGGCCGCCCTGACCAGCGGCGCGGTCCGCTTCAGCAACACCGAGGAACTGTGGCTCTTCCTGGCCTTCTTCATCGCATTCGCCATTAAAGTCCCCATGTTCCCGCTGCACACCTGGCTCCCTGACGCGCATGTGGAAGCGCCCACGGCGGGCTCCGTGATGCTCGCCGGCGTCATGCTCAAGATGGGCACATACGGCCTGATCCGCTTCTGTCTGCCGCTTTTCCCCAATGCGAGCCATAGCCTGGCTCCTGCCATCAACGCGCTGGCCATCATCGGGATACTCTACGGATCACTGGTTGCCCTGGTGCAGCCGGACATGAAGAAGCTGATTGCGTATTCATCGATCGCGCATTTAGGCTTTGTGGTTCTGGGGATTTTTTCTTTCAATCAGGCCGCGCTGGAAGGCGCGACTTATCAGATGGTCAACCATGGCGTATCCACCGGCGCGCTCTTCCTTCTGACCGGAATGCTTTATGACCGTGTGCATACGCGTCGCATCTCCGATCTGGGTGGACTCGCCACGCCGCTTCCCCTGCTCACGGCCATGTTCCTGGTGACCACTCTTTCCAGCATTGGCCTGCCACTGCTGAATAACTTCGTCGGTGAATTCCTGATTCTTGTCGGTGTATTTGACCAGCATGTTACTTCTGCAATCCTAGCTTCGGTGGGAGTATTTCTTTCCGCCGCATATATGCTCTGGATGTTCCAACGCGTATTTTATGGCGAGCCGAAACCGTCTTATTCCGGATTGCTCGATTTGGATCGACGCGAAAAATTAATCCTGTTGCCAACCGTTGCGCTGATGCTCTTTATGGGGATCGCCCCATCATTTTTCCTGCAGAAGATGGACCTGCCAGCCGCCAAATTGATGGATCGACTGGGCCAAGTCCAATTGGAAGTCCGCAAGGACTCATCGAGCAAGGATGCACCCGCGCCGGATCAGACCGGATACCAGATCGCCAAGGGGGAACATGACCGCCCTTGATCTGGCCGCCATACTGCCCATTGGAATTCTCACCATCACCGCCATCATCTGCATGATGATGGGAACCGTGCGCAGAGAAACCGCGGCTTCCCTGTGCAGCACGATTTCGCTGGCCGGACTGGCCGCCGCGTCAGCCGCAGTGATCTATCAGCGAAGTTACAGCGGCTTGGCCTTTGTGGACACTCTCTCCGTGGACCCCTACGCCAGATACTTTCAATTATTGTTCCTGGTGGTAGCCGCGCTGGTTGGATTGGCTTCCCGCGAATATCTGTGGCGCGAAGGCATGGCCATTGGGGAATACTATGCCCTGATGCTGTTTGCCACGGCGGGAATGTGCCTGATGGCGGCGGCCAACGACCTGATGGTTATCTTCATCGGCCTGGAAATTTCCTCATTATCGAGCTACATTCTTGTCGGCATGCGGCGCAACGATGCGGCTTCCAGCGAGTCGTCGCTCAAATATTTTCTGCTGGGATCATTCGCCACCGCCTTCTTCCTGTATGGTGTCGCGCTGCTATATGGCGTAAGCGGCTCCACAAAACTAACCGCGATTCGCGCCTTCCTCTATGGTGGACAGAACGCCATTCCCGCTTCCGCAGCCTTGGGGGAACATCCTGTACTGGAAACTGCTGCAATGCAAAGTCAGTTCGGATTCACCGGCTCAATGGATTTACTGCTCGGCGCTGCCATCGCCCTGATTTTTGTCGGACTGGCCTTCAAGATTTCTGCCGTCCCGTTTCAGGCCTGGACCCCTGACGTTTACCAGGGCGCGCCCGCGCCGGTGGCGGCCATGCTATCGACAGCGCCCAAAGCCGCCGCGTTCGCAGCCTTCATCCGCATCTTCATGGTGAGCCTGGGAGCCAGCGCGGCGCAGTGGTCGCATCTGCTGTGGGCGACCGCGCTGCTGACCATGACGGTGGGAAATCTGGCCGCTCTTTGGCAATCGAACCTCAAGCGCCTACTTGCCTACTCATCCATCGCTCATGCTGGGTACATGCTCGTGGCCTTCACCTCAGGCTCCACCGATGGTATCACCGCGATTCTTTTTTACCTGGTCGGCTACGCCTTCATGAACATCGGCGCATTTATTGTGATTACTCACGTGGCTGGTCCCGGGGAGCGGTTAACAGAGTTGGACGACTATGCCGGGTTGGGATTCCGTTCGCCTGCCCTGGCTGCCTTGCTGACGATATTCATGCTTTCACTCATCGGAATCCCGCTCACCGCAGGATTTTTCGGTAAGTTCTACATCTTCCGCGCTGCGCTGGATTCGGGTCTGCTTTGGCTAACCATATTCGGCGTGTTGAACAGCGCGGTAGCTGCCTATTATTATCTCCGTATACTCGTGGCCATGTATATGAAGCAGCCAACCGACTCCGCGGCCCCAGTCGCTGATATGCCAGCTGGCGTACGAACAGCGGTAATTGTCTGTGCGGCTGCTACTCTGCTAATTGGCGTACAACCGCGCGCGGTGTTGCGGATGGCTGAGTACGCCGCGCAATGGCTGCCGCAACTTTAATTCGTTTGTTTGAGGCCTGCGATGACTTCCAAGACCAACAAGAAACCTCGAAACATCTATCACGATCGCGCTGTCGAGATCATGCCTCGCAAGCAACTGGAGAAGCTACAGGACCGATTGTTGCGCAAGCTCCAGACAGTTTCGCTGCAGAGCAATCCCTTCTATCGGGCAAAGTTCAAAGCGGCGGGAGTTCGTACGCCCGTTCCCTTGAGCCGACTCTCCGATCTGCCCTTTACCACTAAGTCCGAGTTAATGGCGGATCAGCTTGCGCATCCGCCGTTTGGTTCGGACCTGGCCTACCCCGTGGCCGATTACACGCGCATGCACCAGACGTCTGGGACTACCGGCGCGCCCGTGCGCTGGCTGGACACCGCTGAGAGTTGGGGTGCCTTTGTCGAGCAGTGGTGCTTTGTCTATCGTGGAGCAGGCATCACGCGCGGCGACCGAGTTTTCGCAGCGTTCTCTTTCGGTCCCTTCAGCGGTTTCTGGACTGGTTTTGAGGCTTCCTATCGCATCGGAGCACTGGCCATTACCGGCGGGGGGCAAACCAGTGAGCAGCGGATAGCCACCATGCAGGCCACTCAACCAACGGTCCTGATCTGCACTCCAACCTACGCACTGCGCCTGGCTGAAGTGGCGGTCACGATGGGTGTGGACCCGGCAAAGTTGGGGTTGCGAGCCAGCATCCACGCTGGAGAACCTGGCGCAGGGATTCCATCCACTCGCCGAAAAATTGAGCAGACTTGGGGAGTTCGCGCCTACGACCACTGCGGCATGACTGAGATGGGAGCCGTGGGATTCGAGTGCCAACACCAACTCGGCCCGCACGTCAATGAAGCGCACTTCATCCTGGAAGTCATCGATCCAAAAACAGGCAAGCAAGTCGGCGCAGGCGAGCGGGGCGAAATAGTTCTGACTAATTTGCGGCGCGCAGAGTCTCCTCTCATTCGATATCGAACAGGAGACTTGGCCGAGGCGACCTATACCCGTTGCTCATGCCGGAGAACATTTGCCCTGCTGCGCGGCGGGCTACTCGGACGCGCCGATGACATGATCACGATTCGCGGGATTAACGTCTTCCCGGCCGCCATTGAGAACATCCTGCGGCGGTTTCCAGAGATCGTCGAATTCCAGGGAGAAGTCACGCGCGAGCGGGAGATGGCGGAACTGACATTGCATCTGGAAACGGATCGTCTGAAGGATGCGCAATTGCCGGCATTCGCAGAGAAGGTCATCTCCGCTCTGCACGTCAGCTTGAACCTGCGGCCTGCGGTGAAATTCGCAGCAAGCGGAACCCTGCCGCGTGCTGAGATGAAGTCGCGGCGCTTCCGCGTGACGCCTGCAAAGTCGTGAGCGATGCCGGAGCGGGCATGGCTGAAGTTTGTGGCCCTCGAATGGAATGCGCTACAATCAGCGCACGCGCTGCGCGTGGAGTGAACCGAGAGTTTTATCAGAGCGGATGGCGAATATGGCGGAAAAATCGAACCTGGAATTAACCTTTGAAGCTGGCCTGGATCGGCTGGAGACGATTGTGCGCGATCTGGAGCAGGGCGACCTTCAGCTCGAAAAGGCCCTCGCCCTTTTTGAAGAAGGGGTCCAAGTCTCCGGCCACTGCCGCAAGAAGCTGGAAGAAGCGGAAAGTCGCGTGGAAATCCTTCTCAAGAAAGGGGACGGTAAAGTTGTCGCAGAACCCTTCCGCCCCGGCGATAGTGACTCGCCCTCCTAGCGATCCGGCCAGCTTCGGCGCCGGCTTTGCTGCTTATTGGGATGAGCAGAAGAAGCGCGTGGAAGCGCGGCTGAATTTGCTGGTTCCATCCGCCGACACCGCCCCTCCCCGCATCCACAAAGCCATGCGCTACAGTCTGTTTGCTGGCGGAAAGCGGCTGCGGCCCTTCCTGTGCATGGAGGCCTCCCGAGTGGTCGCCGATCAGGCACAGCCGAATCCTGATATTGAAGCGATCAGTTCCACTCTTGAGCTGATCCACACCTATTCGCTCATCCATGACGACCTGCCTGCGCTGGACAACGATGACCTGAGACGGGGACGTCCTACGTGTCACGTTCAGTTCGACGAAGCCACGGCAATCCTGGCCGGCGACGCGCTTCTCACTCTTGCATTTCACGTTCTGGCTACGCTGCCCGCCTCGGATTCAGAGATTCGCGCAAGGCTGGTGGCTGTGTTGGCGACTGCCGCCGGAACCGTGGACGGCATGATTGGCGGGCAAGTGGCCGACCTGGAGGCCGTCAGCGCGCAACCCACTCCGGAGATGGTCCATTACATTCACCGTTCCAAGACTGCTGCGTTGATCACGGCAGCGGTGGTGATGGGCGCCATCGCTGAAAATGCGTCCTCCACCCAGATCGAAACCTTGCGCCGGTTCGGCTCACAGGCGGGCCTGGCCTTTCAAATCATCGATGATGTTCTGGACGTGGAAGGAACCAGCGCGGCGCTCGGCAAGACCGCAGGGAAAGATCAAGCGCAGCACAAGGCCACGTTCCCAGCAGTGTATGGAGTTGCGCGATCGCGGGCAATGGCCTACGAGCGGCTGAGTGAAGCGAAAGAAGCGTTGGCCACGTTTGGCGAGCGGGCGAGCACGTTAAGACAATTGGCCGACTCGCTGGTCATTCGTAACACCTAACTGAAGTATCAAGTAGCGGTATAACAGCGAGCGGGCACAATAACTGATTGGCTAGGCTGGCATTCCATCCAAGCATGGCAACCTCATCCCCAAAAACACGTTTGGATATCGCGCTGGTCGAGCGAGGCTTGGTAGAAACTCGCCAGAAGGCCCAGGCACTCATACTCGCCGGTAAAGTTCTGGTGAACAAGCAGAAGATTTCCAAAGCTGGAGCCGCCGTCGCCCAGGATTCCGTGGTGGAACTCATCGCGCCGCCCATGCCTTACGTGGGACGCGGCGGACTGAAGATGGCTGCGGCCCTCGATCATTGGCATATCGATCCTGGTGGGTGGGTAGCCCTCGACATCGGTTCGTCCACCGGCGGATTCACCGATTGTCTGCTGCAACGCGGCGCTGCCCGGGCGATCGCGGTGGATGCCGGTACAAACCAGTTGGATTGGCGCTTGCGCAACAACCCGCGAGTGCGAGTTCTCGAAAACACCAACGCGCGGTATCTTACATTCGAACAGATCGGTGAACAGGTGGACATTGTCGTAATCGATGTCTCGTTCATCTCGGTAAAGCGCATCTTGCCGGTGCTCCCCGCGTTCTGCAAGGATGGCACACAATTGCTGGTCCTGGTGAAGCCGCAGTTTGAGGCTGGCCGTGAGCAGGTTGGCAAGGGCGGGATCGTGCGCGATGAGGCGGTGCGGGACGCCGTCGTGGAGTCCGTCCGCCAAGCGGTTTCCGCCGAAGGTTTCCGCCATCTGGGCCACATTGCCTGTCCCGTTTTGGGTGCGGAAGGAAATCAGGAGTATTTGCTGCACGGAATATTTGTGCGCTCCGCTGCACTGACCACTGCCGCCACGCCCGCAATTGAGCGATAATTAACGATCAGCTAGGCCACATGTATTTATCAAGATTTTAGAGAACCGACCGAGACGAGCAGGAGTCCAAAGGCTGGAACGGAATGTCGATACGAACCGTAGGAATCATCTCCAAACCGCGCAAGCAAAACTTGGCTGAGATCATTCCGGCTCTGGTGGTGTGGCTGCGCGGCAAAGAGCTCAACCCATTATTCGACCGCGAAACGGCGGCCAGCCTGGACACTGATCTGCGCAACCAACTCGCCGTTCCGGTGATAGCCCGCAATGAGCTGGGGGCAGCATGTGATCTAGTACTGGTCTTAGGCGGCGATGGAACTCTTCTGGCTGCGGCCCGCGCGGTCCGCAAGGACAATGTCCCGATACTTGCGGTAAACCTCGGCAATCTGGGCTTTCTCACCGCTGTTACCATGAGCGAGCTTTACGTCAGCCTCGAACAAATATTGAAACAAGAACATCAAATAGAAAGACGCAAGATGCTCACAATAGAGGTTATCAGTGGAGAGGTTGTAGCGGCTACCTATCACGCGCTGAACGATGCAGTCATGAACAAGGGCGCCATATCGCGCATCCTGGATTTTGAGACTCGGGTGGATGGCCGATTCTTGAATCTATTCAAAGCAGACGGGCTGATCATATCCACACCCACCGGGTCCACAGCCTATTGTCTGGCCGCTGGCGGACCGATTGTGCATCCGTCCGTGGATGCCTTCATCATTACGCCAATTTGCTCGCACACGCTCAGTAACCGGCCGCTGGTAATTTCTGACCAGTCGGTGGTCGAAGTGATCGTTAAGACGGAAGCTGAGTCGGTTTTCCTTACCGTGGATGGCCAAGTCGGCCTAGCGTTACATGCCGAGGACCGTATCCGCTGCAGACTGTCTGAGAGCCACATCGAACTGGTCCGGCCGCCCAACAAGGATTTCTATGAAGTGCTGCGCAGCAAGCTGAAGTGGGGGGAGCGGTAGGAAGCTAAGCAGCCTCCCTCCGCCAACGTTTGCGCCGTCCAGCGTGCCTGAATTATTTATTGAGAATCTTCCTGAAACCTTTTTTACCGTTCCACCGTTATCTGTACATCCCCGTTACGAGGCGGGCGCTCACCCCAGCCCAATCAACAACCGAGCGCCCGCCTTTTTTGTTTCTACACCCCGCCACAAGCTAATTTCTGGCACATCTCTGATCCTCACTTCCGGCTCAGTACTCCATCCATTACGAATCACTTTGACCACTTTCTTTCTCCACTAAGCTTGACACCTGGCCTAAAGTGCAATAAAGTTTGGCCACATGCAGGTTTGGTCTATTTTTCAGGAGCTCGCAAGGAACATCGGGGGCCTTACGGCTCGTTTAGCAATCTGGACTGACAAAGGAGAAATGAAAATGACTGGGAATCGAAGCGCCATGAATAGTGGACATTGGGCATACGTCCTTGTTGTATTGATGCTGGCGGCCAGCACGGCCACAAGCCAGCTCCCGACAGCAACCATTCTGGGAACCGTGAAAGATACCAGCGGCGCAGTGATCCCCGGCGCTAATCTCACCGTCCACAACACGGAGACAGGACAGACACGCGCCAGTGTTTCCGGCGCAGATGGCGCTTATAGATTCTCCGCATTGCCGGTAGGCAGCTACGAGCTGCGTATCGAGAGCGCGGGCTTCCAGTCCGAAGTCCGCAGTGGTCTGACGTTGGCTGTGAGCCAGGAAGCTGTGATTAATGTGGCACTGCAAGTAGGCGCCATTGAGCAGACGGTTGAAGTAACCGGTGAGGCCCCCCTGGTGAATACCACCAGCGGCTCGCTCGGCGGACTGGTGGATGAGAAGAAAGTTGCCGAGCTACCGCTGAATGGTCGCAACTATGTGGACCTTGCCTTTCTGCAACCCGGTATTCAGCCGGAACGTCGGACGGGCGGGGGACCGGTGATGGCCGGGCAGTTCTTCAGCAGCAATGGAGCGCCGCCGCGCTCGAATAACTTCATGCTGGACGGCGCGATCATGCAATCCAGCAACGACACCAGCTCGGCCTCCAGCACCAACGCCACTCTTGGGGTAGAAGGCATTCGCGAGTTTCGCGTGGTCTCCAACGCCGCCAACGCCGAATATGGAATGCGCATGGGCAGCCAACTGGTGCTGGTCAGCAAGAGCGGCACCAACGATTTTCATGGCTCGGTGTTTGATTATCTTCGCAATAGCGCGCTGGATGCCCGCAACTTTTTCGATAAAGTGACGGCCCGCACCCCGCGCCGCCTGCCCGCGTTCACCCGCAACCAGTTCGGCGGCTCAGTCGGCGGGCCCATTAAGAGCGACAAGACTTTTTTCCACGCCGTATATGAAAGCCTGCGCGAGCGCACCGGCCAGACGCTGACTTTCACAACCATTCCGCAGTCCTGCCGCACGCAGGGTTCGCTATGCACAAGTACTCCCTCATTTGCCGTACCCGTTATCCCACCGGTCATTCGTCCGTTGCTGGATCTCTATCCTGTGTCCAACCTGCCCAATGATCAGGTCACCTTCCCGTTCAATCAGCCGAGCGACGAGCACTACGGCCAGGCGCGTGTGGACCAGAATTTTTCCTCCGACGACAGCTTGTTTGTCCGCTATACGGCGGACAGCGCCGAGCGTCTGCTGGCACCTGGATTGGACGGTTTTGCCAGCACCCGGCCAAGCCGCTCACAGTTCGGAACGATCTCCGAGACACACATCTTCTCGCCCGCCGTGTTGAACACCTTCCGCTACTCGTACAGCCGAACCAAGCTGGCATCAGAGAATCCGACCTCGGAGGGAGCGCAGTACGCCTTTGTCCCCGGACAAGGGTTGGGAACGATCAATCCCGGCTCTGGCGTGTCAACTATTGGCAACGGCACGGACGCCAGCACCACCATCCAGAATGTGTTCACATGGAGCGATGACTTGTTTTACGCTCGCGGCGCGCACTCATTCAAGTTTGGCACGCTGATCAACCGCTTTCAGCCCTGGCTCAAAACCGGAACCAATGTGCGCGGCGTGATCCGCTTCGCCAATCTGCAAACCTTCCTGCAAGGTAATACCAACAACGTAACTGCCGTGACGCCCGGTTCGATTGTGGACCGCACCTACCGTTACACCACGTATGGTTTCTACGCGCAGGATGACTGGCGCGCGACTTCCACGCTGACCTTGAACCTGGGATTGCGCTACGAGTTCCACTCCAACTTTGTCGAGCGCTTCAATCAGGGTGCGGCGCTGCGCGACCTGGTCTCCGACCGGGACACCACCGTGGGCGATGTTTTTATCAACCCGTCACTCAGGAATTTCAGCCCGCGCTTCGGCTTTGCCTGGGACGTGCGCGGCGATGGCAAGACAGCGGTGCGCGGCGGCTTCGGCTTGCTCTACGATGTCGCCGGCGGATTCATGGCGGGACTGAAGATCTCGACCGTGGCCACCCCACCGTTCTCCAGCCAGAGCACGGTAAGTGTTACGCAGCCGCTCACGCTGCCCCTGACCTACCCAGCCGATGCTGTGGGCCGCGGCCTGCGCCTTCAGGACTACCACATGCAGCAGCCGCATCTGCTCTCCTACAACCTCACGGTGGAGCGCCAACTGCCTTTCGGCATGGGAGTGACTGCCGCCTACGCCGCCTCGCGCGCCATCAACATCCTGCAAGCCAAGGAAGGCAACCCGACCGTGCCGCTAGGTGTTCCACAAGCTGGGGCCTGCGTTGCACGCCCGGCGGGCACCGCGTATGTTCTCAACTCACCGAAGTGCTGGCTGGGCATCGGCATTGATCCCAGAACCAATCCCAACTGGACCAACATCGAGTTGGTAACCGCGGGCACCAGTTCCTGGTACAACTCCTTGCAACTCTCTCTGCAGAAACGGCTCAGCCAGGGACTGCAATTCCAAAGTTCCTTTACCTGGTCGAAGGCGCTTGATGAAGGGCAGCAGGTGATCGTCGGCGACACCAGCGATTATCCTTCAGACCCCACCGATCGCCGTGTAGATAAAGGCCCTGCTGGCTTTGATATTCGCGGCAACTGGCGCTTCAATGCCATTTATCGGATTCCAGAGATCGCCAGCGGCTGGAAAGGCAAGCTGCTAAATGGCTGGTGGACCAGTGGCATCTGGAGCGTGCAGTCGGGCTTCGCGCTGACGCCGGACCTGACTTCCAACCGCTCGCGCTCCAACAACAACAACGCCTTTGGAGGACCGAGCGACCGGCCTGATATTCTCCCTGGGCGCAACAATGAAAACATCACCAGGGGAACGACCGCGGGCTGCACCGGTGTAGCCGCCGGACAGAAACTAGGCACCCCGGACCTTTACTTCGATCCCTGTGCTTTCGCGGTGCAGGCCGCGGGATTTCTGGGCAACTCCGGCAAGGGCATCCTGCGCGGACCGGGCACCAACAACCTGGATTTCTCACTGGTCAAGGACACCGCGCTAGGCTTGCTGGGCGAGTCGGGCAAACTGGAGTTCCGCACAGAGGTTTTCAATATCCTCAACCGCACCACCTTTGACCTGCCGGCCGTAACCCTCTTTGCCGGCAGCACGGCAGCGACAGGCACCGGGGCCAACCTGCTGGCAGGCGGTGAGTCCGCTCTGAGCACCGCGGGGCGTATCAACGGAACGCGCACCACGTCGCGGCAGATTCAACTGTCCCTGAAACTGCTGTTCTAGCTTTTGGTAGCGCGGATTAATCGGAAGGGCCCGTCGTGAGGCGGGTCCTTTTTTCGTTTCTGGAAGTCGCATTCAGGCTAACGGAAATTCACAATAAACGGCACCGGAACTGTTTCGCCTCCGCCCGGTTTTGGTGAGCTGACTACCAGCGAATAGGTTCCCGCGCGAGCGGTGTGCAATGGGGTGAGCGTAATTTGAAGCTCTGTGGCGCTGATGAATCGCGTGGCAAGCGGCGCGCCGGCAAATGTGACCACGGTACTCGGCACAAACCCTCGGCCAGTCAGACGGACAATCACTTCCTGACCTTCATCGGCCACCGGAGGCTGAGCATCACGCAACTGCGGCGCAGGATTATAGAGATGCTTGCTCTCGCCTCCATAACGCGGAAATGGAAACTGGTAATCGCTATGAAACGCGGTGTCGGCGATCTCGCCATTCTGAACCACTCTGTTGATCCGCTTCGTGTTGCGTATGTCCGCCAGCGGATTGGCATCCAGGATCACCAGGTCAGCCAGCTTCCCTTCCTCGATGCTCCCGAGCTGATCCTGCAGCCGAAGAATCTCCGCGCCCCATAGGGTGGCGGACATCAGCGATTGCATGGGGGTTAATCCGGCATCCACCAATAGCTCCATCTCCTGATGCATGCTCAGGCCCGGCGTCGTCGCGGCGGCGCTATCGGTGCCGGAATAAATTTTTCCGCCGGCTTTCACAAAGCGGCTTAGGAATTCCTGCACGCGACGGTACCCTTTGGCGTACTGCTCCTTCTCAGCAGACGATTTCTCATCCGCCCAATGGTATTGCCCCAGCGTAACCAGCCGCTCATCCAGCGGAACATACTGCAACTGGGGATTGCTCAACAAGCGAGTGTCTTCCAGTTCGTGCTCACGCGTGCGGGGGTTGATTCCCTTCCACTCGAAGTGTAGCGTCGGGTTGATGTACACGTTATTTTTCAAAAGATCGGCAATGAGCGGATCAAATGCAGATGGGTCCATCCACTGATAGAGCGTGCTGTTCTTGTGCCCGGCTTCGATATGCTTGCCTTCAAATAACTTTTTGCCCTCCGGGCTGGTCATGGTGGCAAAGCCGATACCCACCATATGTTCGATACCGTCGATCCCCCACCGGATGGAGTCACGAGCGTCCAGTGAATGCGCGATAATCGAAATGCCCTGGGCATCGGCCTCGTGGCCTAGCGCCGTGAAGTATTCGCCCTTGGTGTCCTCGCGCAACTTGATACAATCGGCCGACTGCTTCACCTGCGCGACAGCCTGCTTGGCATCGGCGGGGCTCTTCATTGTTACCAGAACACGTTTCTCAACCGTGGGAAGATTCTCCTCCGCCGTCGAGCCATCCGTGCCGCCGATGTCCCCGCAGAAGTAAAAGCGCGGGCCGCGAATCTTCCCGCTATTGAGGCCACGCTTGGTTGCCTCCAGCCAATAGAGCGGGTCTCCCAGATCATTCACCGTGGTAACACCATAGGCGAGGAACAGCTCGCCCATATAAGGCCGGTAATGAACGTGGGAATCAATCAGCCCGGGGATGACGAACTTCCCGCGAATATCGATGGCAATAGTGCCAGCGGGTAGACGCGGCACGGCTCCCGCATCACCCACCCACACCTTGCTGATGACGTTGCCTTCAATCAAAATATTTGCATTCACCTGCGCAGGCTTGCCCGTCCCGTCAATCAGCGTTCCGCCCTGAAGCAGAATGTTCTCCGCGCCGGCTGACTGGAGCGCTAGCGTAAGCACAACAATCATCAAACAAGGCATGGCCCTGGAAAACAAGACGGCCCAACGACAGCTTTCACAGAAGCTTCTGCTGAATCGGTTCACGGAATCCTCCACATTAACCGCAGTAGCGGGTTATTCCTTTACGGGCAACACATGGATCGCTTTGATCACCAGCAACACTTCGTCGCCCTTCTTGAGCTGCAACTCTTCCACCGACTCGGTGGTCAGTACGGAAGCCAACTCGCCTGGTTTCGATACCCTGAACTTCACCAGCGACATGATGTCGCCCTTCTTCACGGATGTAACTTTACCTTGCAGATTATTCCTTGCTCCAAACTTCATGTGATCCTCCTTCGCGCGATTCCATCGGTTCTCCAACAAAAATCATCAAACAAAATGATCCTCTCACCGTGGATTCATTGTAATGCGTTCCCGCAACAATCGTCCGCACCATTACAATACTATTGTTCCTTACTTGCCGCCACCGAGCGTAACGTCAAATTCCGAAAGGGCAGACCATTGGCAGTTCCTGGTCCATTGAACGAAGCATCCTCCGCAACGATTGCGTCTCGCAGCCCCGCGGTCCGATCCACGGACAGCGATTGTATTGTGGTGGGGGCAAGCTTTGCTGGGTTGGCTTGCGCTACGGCGCTGGCCACCGCTGGACATCGCGTTACGGTACTTGAACGCAAAGCGGACGTTGCTGAAAAGTTGCACACCACGGGAATTATCGTCAAGGAAGCGGCTGAAAACTCTCCGATACTTGAAGGGCTGCCCAGCGAGATGGTCCGACGAATCAACGGGGTCAGGCTCTACGCACCGAATCTGCGGCACATTGACTTGTCTTCACCGGGCTACTATTTTCTGGCCACCGATACCCCGGCAGTGCTGCGCTGGCTTGCCCACCGCGCAGAAGATGCGGGCGCGCGAATCGCCTATCGCAAGGCTTTCGACGGGGCGGAGCGCATCGCCGAAATATTCAGCTTGCCTCATGTCGGAACTACGCGCTACCTGATCGGCGCCGATGGTCCTCGATCAATCGTAGCCCGTGAATTTGGCCTGGGCAGGAGCAGTGAGTTCCTGCACGGACTCGAGTACGAGTACGACACGGCCGGCTGCAGGACACTGCGATGCTTCATTGCTTCATCAACCGCCAGATCGCGCCGGGTTATATCGGTTGGGTTGTCGCTGGGGTCGGCGTCGTGCAGGTTGGCTTGGCCCTCCGCATGAACAATTATCGGGGAACTCTCGTTGAAGCCATGGAGCAGTATCTCAAAACAATAGCGCCCGTATTTGACTTCCGCGATCGCAAGCCTGTCTCGGTGCGCGCCGGAGGAATTCCCTGCGGCGGTTTGGTGAGTCCGCTATCCGCGAGTGGAGTCCTACTGGTAGGCGATGCCGCTGGCATGGTGTCGCCCGTAACCGCTGGTGGAATCCACACGGCGCTTAAGCACGGGTGGGCAGCAGGAGAAGCGATCTCCGAATTTCTCTCTGGTCGCGCTGCCGACCCGGCGGGTTGGTTCGTAAATTCGTATCCACGGTTTCGCATGAAGCGTGTTCTCCGAGCAATGTTTGATACGTTTCAAAGCGACACACTCTTCAATTTGTTGCTGGGAACGCCGCTGATGCGCGCTGCGGCCGAGTTGGTTTATTTTCATCATCAAGGGGTATTCAGGAAGAAGTAGCGCATTACCAGGAAGCGATGGGAGAGCGAAGTGTGTCAGAAGCAGTCTTGAATGTCGGCAAATAAACGTGTACTCTGAGGCCCACTTGGTGGGGATCAGCTGAGGTTCCGATGATAATTTCCCCCAGTTGCTCTAACAGAGAAATTTTATTTCACGCAAGAAAGAGGATGACCATGAGAATGAAATTCGTGATATCAGCCGCTATGCTGGGTGCCGTGCTGTGGATGGCGGGAAGCGGAATGGCGCAAAGCGCCGGTGGACCGACCGCCCCAAAACACGAAACTGGATACGCATTGAAGAAACCGGTATTTGGCGGTGCGTGCCCGACCTGCCCGTGGGGAGAGATGGGGGAGATCGTGCGCGAAGCAATGAAGGGATATGGCTGGGACGTCCAAATCTGCTATGTCTGCGCTGGCGGGCCGCGCGAAACGCGCATGGTGTCTGGAGCGATGATGCCCGAGCCGCGCGGCACAGGCGCGGAACCTCTGCCCAAAGGCCCCGTGGATTTCGGCGCAACCGGCTCGCAGTTCCTGCAGTGGGCTTATCTCGGCATCCATGATTTTGCCAAGGACAAGGAAGGGCCACGCAAACATCTACGCGTGATCGCGCACATCCAAGAGCCGACGTATTACGTGGTCGCGGTGAAGGCCAGTTCCGGCATCAAGAATCTGAGCGAAATTGTGGAAAAGAAGTTGCCCGTGAAGGTGCTGGCCACCACCAGCATCGGCGGCGATATTACGCCCACCGTGCTTGAATTCTATGGTCTCTCGAAAGAGAAGATGGCTTCGCAGGGCGGCGAGTTGCGCACGGAGAGCGGCGCCGAGCATCGCCAGGGTCTTGAGGTCATCATCGGCTTCGGGTCGATGGTCAACGCTCCGGAATACAACTTCTGGTATGAGCTGACCCAGAAGGAAGATTTGGTTTATCTGGAGATCGCGCCGGCTTTGCGCGCCAAGCTGGCGAAGGAGTTCTACCTGGTCGAGAAGACCATGCCGCAGGGATACTTCCGCGGCATCAATCGCCCCATTCAAACACTGGGGCGCACGGGCACCGTCATTTACGGGCGCGACGACATGCCGGACGATTTTGCCTACACTATCGCCAAGGCCATGGACGAGCAGCAGGAATTATTGCAGTGGAGTTCGATGAATTTTTCATACAACTGGCGAAATGTCTGGAAGGCATTTGATGTGCCGCTGCATCCCGGTGCGGCCAAATATTATCGCGAAGTGCGCTACATGAAGTAGCCCTGAGTTTCATGTGAGTAAAAAGAGAAATAGGGTGGCGAATTGAATCGCCACCCCCTTGTTATTGTGATTGTTGTCAGGCCTAGTTGTCGCCCTGCTCGATGCGAGCGCGCCACGGAGTTGCATCCGAGGGGAACTGGAATCCCACTGCGGGCCTGTTCCACTTCTTGGCCATGTCCTGATGCAGAAAACGCGTTACGCCGCCCACCACGGTAAGCTGCGGAACGATGTCAGGAATCGCCGCGGTAGTAGCCGAGAAGAAATCCTTGTTCAGTACGGTAAAGTCAGCATACTTGCCCAGCTCCAGCGTGCCGATTTCCTTCTCCTTCAGCATGTATTGGCCCGCCCAAGTGGTAAACAACTTCAACACCACCACGCGGTCCAGCCTCTCTTCGGGCAGAACCACGCGCCCATTCACTTCGCGCGTGATCAGGTTGTTCATGGTGCTGCCCACGGCGCCGCCCTCGAAATGGCCGACTACGGTGAAACCGTTGTCCAGCCACTTCTTCACCGGCATCATGAAGGCTTCGGCTTTCGGCCCGTAGTCCTGAATGTATTCCTTCTCGCGGACCAGGCGCGGCGGATTGACGTTGATGATGATCCCGTATTCCTTGATCTTGGCCATCACGTCCGGCACGTAGCCAAGCGCTTCAACGTGCTCGATGGTGGGCCGCAGCGCGCGAATATCGGCGGCGGTCATGTTGGTTTCCTTGACGACCTTGTCCATCAACTGCGTGAAGCGGCGCACGCCGTCGCTGGCAAGACCATGCACGCCGGCCAGACGCCATCCAGCCTTGAGCGCGTTCTCCAGAACGTCCCAATAGAGGATGCCCGCCTTGGGGCACAGCTCACGCATCTTGATGACCGCCGGCGCGGGAAGATCAGGACCCAGACAGGATTGCGGAAAGCTCGAATCCCACAACTCGCTGGCCACGCCGTGAATCCACAGCGTATCGTCGCCCAAGCCGGTCAAATTGCCGGAGTAGCCGTAGAACTTGCGAACGAAAGCGGGATCTTCTGGCTTACGGTGAACTTCGTACAACGCGCCGAAGCGGATCGGCATATCCAGTTCGCGGCGGATATAAGTTACCGTGTCCATGATGCGCGGATTGTGAACACGCGAGGCAAACGTGGTGATGCCCTGCGAGATCAGTCGTTCCCATCCGCGGCGAACCACTTCGCCCAGCCGGCGCTGCGACTGATTGCGGTAGAAAACATTCCAAGTCAGCGCCGTCTGCTCTCCGACAGCGATAATGCCGCGCTGCACGGCTTCGGGCACGTCGGTGATCTCCGCCGCCGCATACTCATCAAAGTTCGGCATAAACTTTCGTGCGATCTCCCAACCCGCGTCATTCATGGTCGCGCGGCTGGCCTGCTGTACGATCACGGGATTTTTCGGGGCCAGACGATTCAGCCGCTCACGCGGCTCCAGCTCGCCGCGCACCACCCAGGAGAAGATGCGGTTCGAACTGATGTCTTCCTTGGAATTCGCCGTGATGCCGATGTGAATCCAGTCGCCGTCTTTGGATTTGGCAACCGAATCCGTGATGGCCTTCTCCACCACCATCCGAGTTGATTCAATGTCCTTGCCGGCCATTACATTCATCTGAATGCCATTGTCCGGCGAGCGCACGCCCATCTGTGCGGCCACGCCGCTGCCGAAGTTGTGATTGTGAGTGTCGATCAGGCCGGGAATCATGGTCATCCCCTCCAGATCGGTAACTACCGTCTTGGGACCGGCCAGGGTGCGAATGTAGGCAGAGGTATTGAGCCCTACAATGCGGCCGTTCTTCACTGCGATGCCTTCGTAGGTGTGTCCTACACTGGTGTTATAGCCGTGATCGTCCATGGTGACGATCTTGCCGTTGACGTAGATGGAATCGGCGTAACCGTGGTCAGCCACTTCTTGCGGCATGGCCATCTGCGCCGCCAACATGCCCGGCAGTGAGACCAGCACTGCCAGAATGGCGACTCCAAATTTGCTTGCGTACTTCTTTCTTTGGTTCATGAAATGGAAGCTCCTTTGCTCCGAATAAGATTGCCCCGTTCAAACTCTGCAAAACCGCACACGCCCAGCAGCCCGCCAGACGTCCAGTATTTCAAAACAAACCTTGTTGGAATGAATTCATCCGTAGAACGCCGTGGCGAATATGATATGACTTGCTTGCACGCGCGTCAATCGCCTATTGCACGCTCTACTGCCGCACACTCGACTACCGCACTCTTCGGCATCAATCTCCGCCGCGGCCCTTTTTCGCGTCCTCGGGAGTGCCGCGCAGCCAATATGACCGGTCCCCCTGATACCCAACCGTCGCAAGGCCCGCAGCCGTAGCAAAGGCAGGCTCGGTGTAAACGGGCTTGCCGCTCACCATTGTCAACACCGGGTCCAGTCGTCCGATCTCTGCCTCCGGCACCGTCAGGTAGTCCTTGTCGAGCACCACCAGATCGGCGTACTTGCCCACCTCAATAGAACCCAGCAACTTTTCCTTTAGCGTGTAGTCAGCGGCCCAACGCGTGTAAGCATAAAGAGCCTCGGTGCGATTGATGCGCTGCTGCGGCCCCCACAACTTGCCGGTAATGTCTACGCGGGTGACCGATGCCTGCAATGCCGTCATCGGATGGAAGGCGTGTTGATCCAGCTCCATCACCGTGCGCAGTCCCTGGTCTATCAACCGCCGCAGCGGCACCACCACGTCCTGCGCGATGTCGCCGAATATCTCCTTGAACGCGCCGATATCGCCGCGCTCCCCGGCATAGATATACTTCGGCCCGCAACTGAATTGGATGCCCAGCTTCTTGGCGCGCGCGGCGTGCTGGTCGCTCAAGTAGCGGCAATGGTCAATCGCCCAGCGGCGGCCGGGCAGGTCAGGATACTGCTTGGCGAGACTCTCGGCGATGTCGAAAAAATCGTCGATGCCCCGGTCTCCACCGGTGTGCATCCCCGCAATACGGAAGCCGTACTTTGCCGCGGCCTTCAACAGATCCGCGTCGCGGTAATTGGCATCGGTCAGACGGCAGAGGCCATTGGGCCCGTAGAACTGATAGCGCCACAGGAAGAAGTTCTTGGCTTCGCGCGGATAGGGCTTGCTCACGCAGCTTCCCGCCAAACCTGGCGTCGAATCAATACTGATCAGTGAAAGGCCGACGGTCCACAGCATGTCGTCGCCCGAACCCCACATGCGGTCGCCGCTCCCGCCCTGCAGGCCTACAATACGACTGACGATGGCGTCGGGCACCACGGAGCGCGCCGCCGTCTCCATGGTGTAGGCCATGCGGATGGGCATCTCGCCGCGCGCATGCAGCCAGCTATAGGCGGCCACCGAGTCTGGGTCCATACGCGCTGACACCGTGGTCAGTCCCTGTGCGGCCACTTCATTCATCTCCATCGCATAGTAAGGTCCGTACTCCGCTGGAACGGTTGGTGTGGCAAATTCATATTCAATGGTCTGGTCGGCGACGCCGCTGATCCATCCCGTGGGCACTCCCTTCGCGTCCTTGTGAATGCCCGGCAGGTCCGTGCCATAACGGTCGATGATCGGCTGCAGCGCCTTGGTGTTAACAAAGCTGTCGCCAGTGGGGCTGAAGAAGATGCGCGCGATGCGCAGTGGATGGTTGGGGACCACCTTGTCAAGATCAAAGCGGGTGATCTCGCCCTTCTGCACCGCAATCGGGAAGACCACCGCCGCCGGTGAACTAGCCCCGCCCGCGCTACCGCCACTCAACGAAGTCTTGATCCACTCGCCGGGCTTCTTGGTGCTGGCCAGCGCGCGCAGAGCCGACAATCCCTGATCGCGAGTAGGCCAGGCGATGGCCGCATCTTCGTCGGTGCGCCGGGTCGGGAAGAAGTGCGCCGCATACTCATTAATGTGGTCGTGCGTATCGATCAATCCGGGAATCACCGTGCGGCCCGCCAGGTCAATCCTCTTGGTAATCGTTCCCGCATACGCCAACGCTTCCTGGTTGGTGCCCACCACCTGGAACTTGCCGTTCCGAATAGCCACGGCTTGCACGGTGCGGTAGTTGCCGATGTTGTCGCTATCCATGGTGAGTATCTTGCCATTGGTCAGAATCAGATCGGCAAAGGGCTCCGCGGCACGCCCCACTGGCGGAAGCGCAACCAAGGTGGCTAGCGCCATCCCCAGGAACATAAATGGACAGAGTCTTGTCGATGTGGTCTGGCGCATTACGCGTTCCCCCTAAATCGAATCTCTCCGCCACGCAGGCGGACAAGATAGGACGAAGTACCCAAACAACTCGCCGCGCGCTTCCGGGCGCGACTATTATCACACAAAAGCAATGTCCAACATGCCGTGTAAATCATGTGGCCGACTACATAGAATGGAAGGCATTCGGGGAAGCGTGGACGATGCTATAATCACGCTCTTGCGTAGCGCAGGATTGATCCCTAAATTCGAGGCTGACTCCAGATGAAACTATCCGACAACTTCCAGATTTCCGAATTCACCCGCAATGATAAGGGGCTTGCCAACGACGCCCCCGGCGAAGTAATCCCGCTCCTGAAAGAATTTTGCAATGACGTGCTGGAGCCCATCCGCACGCGCTTTGGGAAGGTGCGCATCTCCAGTGGATTCCGTGGCGTGGAGCTGAATAAACTGATTGGCGGCACCGCAGACAGTTATCACTGCGCAACTTCAACACGGTGCGCCGCCGACATCCAGACGCCCGGCACGCAACTCCAGGAAGTATTCGATTGGATTCGCATGGAGTCCGGTATTCCCTTCGACAAAGTTATTCTGGAGCGCGGCAAAATCCAGTCATCTGAAACCGACGACTGTATTCATATCCAGTACCAAAAAGAGCCGCAGAGGCTAGCCTACAGCGGAGCGACGCAGGGCCAAAGCTCATACACGAAGGTTGACGTGGCTTAAGTTGGCCGACCGAGCTACCAGCCTACTCCGCGCCCAGGCGAGATCATCTGTTCGCAATCCACTCACTCCAAAAACAAAACGACCGGCACTCACCCTAATCTTGGTGAAGGCCGGTCGCCGGTTTGGCCGCGGACCGCGGCTGATTTACATTTGGAGACAGCGTTCCAGTGACTCGCTGTCTACCTGGACCCAATTACATCCTCAATTACATGGAGGTCCCGCCGGACGGGAAGTCTCCTGTCTTGGTGGTGAACTGAATCGGCGTCAGCGTGTTGGAATCCTCGAACGTCAGGATCTTCTCCGGCACGCCGTCCAGCCCCAGCTCCTTCCAGCGACTGGCGAGGTGATCGTACATCTCGCGCCGAATGCGGTTGCGCGCCGAGAACGTCTTCAGGAACTTGTGCTCCTTGCACGCATTGATCAGCGCCTTCGATCCCCAGGGCCGCTCCTCGGGAGGATTCTTGGTTGGATCAAGCCAGGTCGACCATGTCTCGCGCAGAATGTCGATGTCCTTCTCCATATTGCTGCGCGTGGCGATGGCCCACATCACCTGATGAATGTCCGTGCAGTCGATGTCGTCATCGACCACGATGATCAGCTTCGAGTAGTACGCGCCGCTGGGCAGTTGCGCCGCCAGCGCCGCCGTCTGCGCGGCGTGTCCAGCATAGCGCTGCTCAATCGACACCGCGGTGATGCCGAATCCGCCCGCACCCTCGGGGAAGCAGTAGACACCCTTCACGCCGGGCAGTCCCACCTTATCGAAGTCCGTCCAGATGGACGCGCTGCGCGCCAGCGCGTAGATGATGCCCAGCTCGTTCGCCGGATAGTCCGCCATCAACGCGCAGGTGAGGATGGGGTTCTTGCGCATGCGGATGCGCTCCACTTCAATGTACGGAGTGTGCGCTTCGGGACGGCCATAGTAGCCAGTGAACTCACCGAACGGACCTTCCACTCCAACCTTGCCCGGACGCATGAAGCCTTCCACAATAATCTCCGCGGAGGCAGGCAGCTCCAGCCCGGTCAGGTCGCTGATGAACGTCTTCACAGGCTCATTCCAAAGGCCTCCCGCGTAGTCGTACTCGCACTCCGTCTTGGGCATGGTGATGCAGCCCACGGCCAGCAGCGCGGGGTCGGGACCATACACCGCAGCCACCGGAAAGTCCTTGCCCTGGCTCCAGTAGCGCTCGCTCATCAGACGCGCGTCCTTGCCGGGCGACCAGTAGACGAACAGCTCGTTCTTCGACTTGATCATCTGTCGATAGGTGCCGAGGTTGATGTGGTCGTCCTCCAGATCGCGCGTTACCAGCACGTCCCATGTGCCCAGATAGCGGCCGCCATCGCGGGGCCACATCTTCGGCGCGGGGAAGTCGAACAGATTGATGTCCTTGCCCTCGAGGATAATCTCGTTGACTGGCGCCTGCTCCGGCTTCACCTGGACCGGGGGAATCTTCTTGCCGAACTTGGCCTTGCACAGCTCGATCAGCTCCTGCATGCTCTTGCCCACGGGCAGGCCCATGGCCATGGCCACGCGGTCCTGGCCGGTGCCGAACATGTTCATCAGCGCCGACGACCCGTGCTTGGAGTCCTTCACGTTGGTGAACCACAACGCCGGCGCGCCTTCCTTTTGCGCCACCATGTAGTTCAGCGCGCCCATCTCCTCATTCCAGTCGACCGGCGCAGTGATCTTCTTGAGCTGCCCCATCTTCTCGCACTCTTTTATAAAGTCCCGAGTTGTCTGCATTATTTCCTCCTGATCATTTCACCCTCGACGGGTCAAATTATGCCAAATCCCGAATGTCCATTCACGCCAAAATTGACCAAATTTGCGGCAGAGACCAAAGTGCACACTTTCACGGTTCTGACCAAAGAACGCCGCAATTCACGCGTGTCCCAGATACGCCATACGCGCCGTTTTTTCCGCCCCACAAAATCCGCGAAATCTGCGGATAATTCCGGGATGCGGTCGCGCCGCCAACCATCTTTATAATTGACTCCGCCGCAAAGCTCCAATACATTGTAAATTTAGTACTAATACTTTTTTCGTATTAATCGAATTTTGCCGCGCCTTCTGTCAGAGCCGCAACCGGGAGGGAGTGGTCGTTCAGGGGGCGACCCGGTCCCAGCAGCCACCGCTCCCTTCCGGTCGCGGCTCTGTTGCGATATGGAGATCACACACATGGAACTCCGCCAACTCCGCTACTTCCTCGCCGTCTCCGAAGAACTGCACTTCGGACGCGCCGCGCGGCGCCTGCACATGAGCCAGCCGCCGTTGAGCGCGCAGATCCGCCAGCTCGAGGAGGAGATGCGCATCCAGTTATTCTACCGCACCAAGCGCAAAGTGGAACTCACGGAAGCGGGCCGCGTCTTCGCGCGAGAAGCCCGCCTCATTTTGCAGCAGGTGGAGCTGGCCACGGGACTCGCCGCCGAGGCCAACCGCTCCAAGCAGAACCGCCTCGTAGTGGGATGCTCGCCGGCCAACAGCGAAGTGGTGGTGCGCATCCTGAGCGCGGTCGCGCGACGCAACCCGGCGCTTGCCATCACCGTGAAGAGCCTGCCCACGCCGCAGCAGATCGAGGCGCTGCGCAACAGCCAGATCGACCTCGGCTTCATCACCATCCCCGTGCCGCACGAGGGCCTCGCCGTGGAGCCGCTGTGGAAGGAGCCGCTGGTCGTCGCGCTGCCTCGCGCGCACGCACTGGCCTCGCGCGGCCGCATCGCATTGCGCGCGCTGGAGCGCGAGACACTCATCCTCTTCCCGCTATACATGAGTCCCGGCCGCTACGAGTCCATCGCAGACATGTGCCGCAAAGCCGGCTTCAGCCTGAACGCCGTGCATGAAGTGGACAACATCCACACCATGCTGGAGATGGTCAGCGCGGGAATGGGCGTGGCTCTGCTGCGCGCCTCCGCCCGCCTGATCGAAAACCCGCTGGGTCGTTCTCTGAAACACCCGCTTGGAAACCCGGTCGAAAAGAAGTCGCCGGGCAATCGCGGCATCGCCTTCCGCGACCTGCAACACTCCCCACTAGTCGAGACCGCCCTAGCCTACCGCCCCGACCACAAGATCGCCTCCCTGCCCGAGTTCGCCGCCATCGCCCGCCAGGTCAGCAGCCGATTCGCGTAGAACCAATCCCAGCAATTCAGCCAACACCCTAGGGTGTGCCCACTATTCCTTGATATGATACCTACTGGAAATCGACCAGAGGGAATTAGCCGAACCGTTAAATTACTTATGAGACTAGCAACACAAATGAAGCAAGCGCTGCTTTTTCCTGGCCTTGAAGATACGCCCACAAAAAAGACCGACACAACTTCCACTTTCCAAAGCAATTTAGCATTGCCGATTCATAGGTGGTTTCGGTATTCAGCCGGTTTTTCCGCAGCTTGGGCTAAAGAACTAATTGACAGAGAAAAGGCCAATGGAAGAAAGCGGGTTCTAGATCCATTCGCCGGTTCCGGAACGGTTTTGTTGGAAGGCGAGCAGAGCAATGTTTCAACCATCGGAGTGGAAGCACATCCTTTTGTCTCCCGAATCGCCAGAGCGAAACTACACTGGAGATAGAATCCGGAAACTTTTCGGAAATTTTCCCTTTCAATCCTTGAAGACGCCAAGAGGCAAAGCGCGCACATTGAGGCAATTCCCAAGCTCATCGAAAAATGTTTTCCTCCAGTGGCGATTGACCAACTATACTCACTGAAACGCGCATGGGTAGCCGCATCTGATAACTCCCCGCTCTCTGATCTCGCATGGTTAGCCATGATCTGCATCATCAGGTCGTGTTCACCAGTAGGGACGGCGCAATGGCAGTACGTGCTTCCCAACAAATCCAAGGCCAAGTCGCTCGAACCTTACGCCGCGTTTGAAGCCAAAGTATGGGAATTCTCAAACGACATGGCCATCCGCCAAAGTATGACCCACGGTCCCAAGGCAAAGCTCTATCACGAGGATGCTAGAAACAGTTCTTCTCTTCCTGACGGATGGGCCCAACTCGTTGTAACGTCTCCTCCGTATGCCAACAACTACGACTATGCAGATGCGACGAGACTCGAGATGACGCTGATGGGTGAGATTCAAGGTTGGGGGGACTTGCAAGATGCAGTCCGCAAATATCTGGTGCGTTCTTGCACACAGCACGTGGCCGAATTGAATGGGGAGACGAAGCCCATTCTGGAAGATCCAAACCTCGACCATATCCGGGAGGACTTGACGGTTGTCTGCGATTCGTTGGCAATCGAGCGGGAGATCCACGGCGGGAAAAAATCGTATCACACCATGATTGCCTCATACTTCAGCGACATGGCAAAAGTAATGCGAGCATTGCGTCGAGTGACGGCCAGCGGGGCGTTGGTCTGCTTCGTTGTCGGCGATTCGGCTCCTTATGGAATCTATGTTCCAGTGGAAAAATGGCTGGGGAAGCTTGCCGTCGCAGCCGGGTTTAAGTCTTATCATTTCGAGAAAACCAGAGATAGAAACGTGAAGTGGAAGAACCGCAAGCATCGCGTCCCGCTCCACGAAGGCCGCCTCTGGATAAATGGATAATATGGCGGAATCACCAGCCCATAAATTCGGACAGATAATCGGCGACTTAATAGAGGCGGCCGTTGAGCCTCTGTTGCGGCGGTTCGCCGAGGAACACAAACTCTTTCTCGATAAAAAGGGGCCTCGGCCGGCACGGAGCGGCAGCAAGTTGAGCTGGACCGACGCTCACGGCAATACCCACGATCTTGACTACGTCCTGGAAAGAAACGGTAGTCATGCAAAAACAGGTCAGCCAGTCGCGTTCATTGAAACCGCCTGGCGCCGCTACACGAAACACTCCCGCAACAAAGCGCAGGAGATTCAGGGCGCGCTGATACCCTTATTGGAGACGCACAAGCACCATGCTCCTTTTATCGGGACAATCCTCGGTGGAGTTTTTACCAAGGGCGCGTTGAGCCAACTCGAGTCACTGGGATTTTCCGTTGTCTACTTCTCGTATGAAAGTGTAATTTCGGCTTTCAAACGTGTCGGTATAGTTGCGTCTTTGATGAAAAAACTGCTGATGCTGAGTTTGCAAAAAAGATTAGGGCATGGAAATGGCTGAGTAAGGCCAAGCGCATGCGTGTAGCCACAACTCTGATTGAAATCAACGCAGAACAAGTTCAAAGCTTTGTGGATAAGCTCAACCGCGCGGTCACAAGAAAAATCAAATCAGTGCGCATCCTTCCACTTCACGGAGCAGCTGTGGAATGGAATTCCATTGAAAAGGCAATTGCTTTCGTCGAACAATACAACGAACTCTCAGCGCCTCAACCGATCGTGAAATACGAGGTCCAGATTCTGTACAGCAACGGAGACCGAATCGAAGGGCAATTCGCAGACAGAAAAGATGCTATCCAATTCCTCCGCGGCTACGCGCACGGCGCCTAAGGTTAGGCTGATCCATTTAGGATGAATAGCACTTTTCGGAGTACACCGAACACACTGGAACATCACGGCTGTCACGAATCCGCCGGATGCACTGGCGGGATACCTCTGCCAGCGCCCCGCATTATCCCTTCCCCAAAAATTTAAATACGGATATTGACAAGCGGCGGTGAAGTGAGCGAAACTGGTTATTCCTTATTGCAAGTCATTTGCAATAAGGAATCCTGCAAACAAATAGTGGGGCAAGGCGAACACGGAATATCGTACGGGGATAAACGCGCGGCCTTATTGCAACACATTTGCATTTAGATGCTGCGCGGAACAGAAGGAGAACGCAACCTATGAAGGCAGGTTTCAGCGCAGGGTTACAAGGTCAGCAGTTCCGAGTCATGACTTTTGGGGGAGTCTGGACGCGAGGCATCGTCTTAGCTGTCGTCCTGGCCGTCTCCACTCCGCTTCGGGGGCTGGGGGGACTGGCGGCGATGGCGCAGAATGCTCCGGACACTTCGGCCAACGCGGCGGATCGCGCCACGCTGCGCGACACTGAGGTGCGCGGCGTAACGCTGCGCGGAGTCGTACTGGATTCCTCTGGCGCGGCCATCGCTGGAGCAGCGATCACTGCCCGGCCTGAACAGTTCCCTGAATATGCCTCCGAAGAAGCCATCGAACCGAATGCTTCAGGCGCGAGCTCTACCGTCTCCGATAGCAACGGCGAATTCACGTTGCGGCTGGCTCCCGGCAGATACGCGTTGCGCGCCTCGGCGGAGGGCTTTCAGGAACATTCGCGGATCGTAGCAGTCACCGCAGTCGCCGCCGACAGCACCGGACTTTCCACGCCCACGGCCACGATTTCGGCCACGCCCGCGGCCGCGCTCGCGAATGAGCCTATAGTGGAGAATATGCTGGTGATTATTCTGGCGATTGCGCCGCACAGCGAGACCGTGCTGGTGAGCGAGATGACCGAGTACCTGTCGCCCACCATCGGCAGCGCGACCAAGACGCTCACGCCGCTGCGCGACGTTCCGCAGTCGATCACCGTGGTCACTCGCGAGCTGATTCGCGATCAGGCCATGCAGAACCTCGGCGACGTGGTGCGCTATGTGCCCGGCATCGCCTACCATCAGGGGGAGAACAATCGCGACGATGTGGTCATTCGCGGCAACCGCTCCTCGGCGGATTTCTTTGTCAACGGTATCCGCGACGATGTCCAGTATTACCGCGACCTTTACGATTTGGAGCGTGTTGAGGCGTTGAAGGGACCGAACGCGATGATCTTCGGTCGTGGCGGAGCGGGCGGAGTGATCAACCGCATCACCAAGGAAGCCGCCTTCGCCCCTCTGCACGAGATCACGCTGCAAGGCGGCTCGCATGGTAATAAACGCATGACGGCCGACTTCAATCAACCACTCGGGGATCAGCTCGCGCTGAGGATCAACGGCATGGCGGAGGATTCCGGCAGCTTTCGCAACTTTGTCGGACTCGCGCGCACCGGCATCAGTCCAGCGCTCGCCTACATGCCCAGCCAGCGCACCAAAATTACCTTTGGATACGAACATTTCCGCGACCGCCGCACCGCCGACCGCGGCATCACGTCGTTTGAGGGCCGTCCCGCCAACGTGCCCATCGAGACGTTCTACGGCGATCCGAAGCAAAGCAAAGTGCGCGCCACGATCAACCTGGGAACGGCGGCCATCGATCATCAGGCGGGGCGGCTCGGCATCCGCAACCGGATGCAGGCCGGCGGGTATGACCGCTTCTATCAGAACTACGTCCCCGGCACCGCCACCGCGGATAGGCAGTTCGTCGCGCTGACTGCTTACAACAACTCGACCGCGCGGTTTAATATTTTCAACCAGACCGACGTAACCTATCGCCTTTCGACCGGACCCATGCACCACACGCTGTTGGGAGGCACCGAGTTGGGACGGCAGGTAACCGACAACTTCCGCCAGTCGGGATTCTTCCACAACACCTCAAGCTCCATTCTCGCGCCCTTCTTCAATCCCACCATCGACACGCCGATCACCTTCCGCCAGAATTCGAGCGATGCGGATAATCACCTGCGGGCGCGCGTGACGGCGACTTATCTTCAGGATCAAATCGCGGTTTCCCGTTACGTGCAAGTCATTGCCGGGGTGCGCTTCGACCGCTTCGAGTTGCGTTATCAAAACAATCGCACCACCAATAGCAACAACGCCATTCTGGACCGTGTGGATCATCTGGTCTCGCCGCGCGCGGGAATTGTGGTGAAGCCCGTTGAGCCGCTCTCCCTCTACGGAAACTACAGCGTGTCGTATCTGCCCAGCTCCGGCGATCAATTTTCGGCACTGACGACAATTACCCAGCAGGTGAAGCCGGAGAAATTTACCAACTACGAAGCCGGCGCGAAGTGGGACATTCATCGCGCCTTGTCGCTCACCACGGCCGTCTATCGTCTGAACCGCACCAACACGCGCGCGACCGACTCGAATGACCCCACGCGCATTGTGCAGACCGGCAGCCAGCGCAGCAACGGTTTCGAGGTGGGGCTGGCGGGCAATGTCACGAGCAACTGGAAAATTGCGGGCGGGCTTGCCTGGCAGGATGCGTTCGTCACCAGCGCGACCACGGCGGCGCGCGCTGGCGCGCAAGTGGGGCAGGTGCCGCATCACACCTTTTCACTGTGGAACAACTACCGGATCATCCCGCGCATCGCAGTCGCCCTGGGCATCCACCATCGCGGCGACATGTTCGCGGCCATCGACAACACGGTGGTGCTGCCGGGCTACACGCGAGCCGATGGGGCCGTCTTCGTCTCGCTCACCGAGCGTGTGCGCCTGCAAACGAACATTGAGAACCTGTTCAACGCGGTCACCTTCGCCAACGCCGACAGCAACACCAACATCTCACCGGGCGCGCCTCGCGCCGTGCGCGTGGGACTGATCGCTCGCTTCTAAATCGTTTTCTGGTGTATCCGAGCCGCGCCAGTGATGAAGCGGCCACCATGCGGATAAGCCCGACCAAGTTGCCGTTGTAAGCAACGCCCCGCAAACGGGCACGGGTTTTCCAACCCATACCGAATCGCGTTACCTACATGGTGGCCGCTCCATTACTGGCGCGGCTCGGATCAGCGATTCGCCACGTCGAAGCGGCGGGTGGAGAGGAATTGCTGGATGCGCTGGTGGTCGGCGGCGGTGATGAGCGCTTCGGCGTGGTAGAAGTCCACAACGTCCTTCAACTGAAAAATGCTGTGCAGGTCGAAGCCTTCTTCGCGCAGGCCGTCGCCTTGGCCGCGGTCAAAGAAGACGATGATGCGCGTCAGCGGGACGCCTTCGGCGCGGAGCTTTGCGGCGGCGGCGCGTTTGGTGAGACCGCTGGCCACCACGTCGTCAATCAGGTTGTATTCGCGCTCGACGCAACTGTCACCGCCAGCAGGAGCATCGACTGGCGCAGATTCGCTTGCCCCTGGAATTGTGGCTGCGGGCCTCGTGGGCGCGCCCTGAACGCCATCAATATGGCGTTCAGTAGCGCGGCTCGGATCAGGCTTCGCCTGATGAGGGCCAATCCAGAAACTTTCTTCGTGGCCTGGATAGCGCTTGGCTTCCTTGCGCAGCAGCGCGAAGGTGATCTCCGGCGCCGCGGGATTCTGCCAGGCGTGGAGCGCGGTGGCCAGCGCCAGCGGCGTGGCCGTGTCGGGAATGCCGATGACTATTTGCGGTATCGGCTGCGGCGCGGGAGAGCCAGCGTCTCCCGGCGTGAGCGTGAGTTCTCCATCGGCCCGTTTGCTGACGCGCGCGGCACTGGCACTATCCTTGGCCCGCTCGCGAATCTTCCCCGCGAACGCGCCGCCGATGCGCCATAGCACCTCGGGATGCGCGTAGAGGTTCTCGCGCATGTTGATGTAGATGGGCGAGCGCAGGCCGACGCGTCGCTCGACTTCATCGCCTATCAGCACGCAGCCGGCGGCGAACAGATCGCGCAGCAGTGTGCGTTGATCAGCCGTGTACGGCGCGTTGGGCGTGGTGGCGTTCATGTTGGAAAAAACGGTGTTAGGTTGTTAGGGATTAGGTGTTAGGGATTGGGGAGTGCGGCAGCGCCTTAATCCCTAACAGCGAACCCCTAATCCCTATTTCTTAAAGAATCCACCCAGAATCGCTTCGTGCCACAGCAGCGCGCCGACGGGGGCGATGCCCAGCGGCAGGCCCTCTTCGGCGGCGGTGTAGCCGTGCGTGCCGGCGTCGAGCTGCACCAAACGAACTTTCGGCGCGGGCCTCATGGCGGCGTAGCTCGGCAGATAGACCTTCTCGTAAATCTGCGGGTCATGGTCGCGGCTGTTTTTGGCGATGTTCAGATAGAGCGGCGGCACGGGCTTGACGCCGGGGCCGGAGAGTTCCTTGAGATATCCGACGTAGCGATCGACCAGCTTTTTCGTCTCCGCCTCGCTCATCTTCAGACGCTTGGCGGCGGCGCGCGCGGCGTCGGCAAGCTGCGGCGGCGAATCGAAGTGGATGATGTTCTCGGCCTTGAACTGCGCCTCGTGCGTCTCCTTCTCCCAATCTTCGAGCACCTCTTCCATCACCATCGCCAGACGCTCCAGCGCCTTGGTGCCCTCGCGCTGGATCAGCTCATAGCCGTAGTAGCGCGCCGTATCGCGCCAACTGCGCACGCGCAGGCAGTGGAAGCCGGCCTCCCAGGTTTCAGCGATGCCCTGAATCTCGCGCGTCATCTTGCCGTAGAGCGCGCCAAAGGGCGAGCTTTCCATGCCCAGGATGCCGGCCATGTTGGGCACGCGCTGGCTGAAGATCATCGTGAAGGGGCCGCCGGTCGAGTGGCCATGCGCGTAGACGGAAAACTGCGCGGCGGGCAGGTGCTTAGCGAGCAGCGCGACGCCGCCGTCTTCAAACGCGGCGGGCCATCCGGCCATGCGGTCGTAGAATTCCGTGCCGGGCTTGGCGCAGGCCAGGAACAGCGTGCCCCAGCGGCGGCGGCGGGCCTCATCGCGATCCTGCACCACTTCATATTGGTCCTTGCTGATCTGCTGGCCGCGCAACCACATCGGCGTGCGCATGGTGCCGTCAGCGCCGATGGTGTCGCCGGGCCAGTCGTGATTAGCCACGTCGAGATTCAGCCGGCCGGGATAGGACATGTTGACAACCTTGTAGCCGAACTTGGTGGCCAGGAAGCGCGCGAACTTGTCCATCGAGCGATGGTCGCCCGAGCCGCCGTGCAGCATGAACACGCCGACCTTCTTGCCGTCGGCTCCGACGGTAATCTTCGCCGCGTCAGTGGGCTCGTAGATCACCGCCGCGATGTCCCAGTCGAGGCCCAGCGACTGGATGCGCAGCACTTCCTCGTGCGACTTGATAGCGATATCCGGCAGAGCCATGACGCGTTTGGAAATCTCGACCAGCTCGGGCCGCGCAATCGCGCCCCAGTCGGCGCCGGCGACGCTCTTGAAGCTCAGGTTCAGCGGCTCGGCGGCGCGGGCGGGGCCGGCGGCAAGCGCCGCGAACAAGGCAATGATCAGACGAGTGCTACGCATAAGAGCAAGTTCCTCCCACCACAAAAGTCAGTCATCTTTATTGTATGCGAAGGCGGGCCAATCCGAGCCGCGACAGTAATGGAGCAGCCACAATGTCCGATCATCGATGAGCGTTCGCTTGGAACACATCGCCCGCCACACGTCTCTTTGCTTTCATTTGATTTGCCGACGGATACGCATGGTGGCCGCTCCATGACTGTCGCGGCTCGGATCAGGCACCCCGCATCCTTGACACTGCCAGGCCGGTCCATTAGATTACCAGCAGAACTTGTGTGGACATTGACGTCTTGCCGTCGGTCTGGTTCGGTCTTAGACCGCCATTAGGAGGAGTTCATGTTGAGGAAAACGTACGCGTTTCTATTGCTGCTCACCGTCGCGCTGGCTGCGCCGACTGGAGCGCAGATCACCACGGGAACCATCTCGGGTACGGCGAAGGATGCGACCGGCGCGGTGCTACCCGGCGTCCAAGTGGTCCTGCTGAATGAGGACACAGGTTTGTCGCGCACCGTCGCCAGCGATTCGGCGGGGCGCTACAACGCGCCCATGTTGAGTCTGGGCAACTATAAAGTTACCGCCACGCTGGAAGGTTTCCAGACCGAGGCGCGCAGCGGCATCGTGCTGAACGTGGGCCGCGAGGCCGTGGTTGATCTGCAACTTTCGGTCGGCTCCGTCTCGCAGACCATCGAAGTAACCGGCGAAGCTCCGCTGGTGCAGACCACGGAAGCGACCGTTGGTTATCTCGTCGAAGACCGCACCATCCGCGAGCTGCCGCTGAATGGCCGCGACGTTACGCAACTCATCCTGCTCAATCCCGGCGTGGTCTCCGCTGTCAACTCGACAGCCAATAGCGGCACGGTGGGCTTCGGCAAACGCATCTCCATCTCCGGCTCGCGCGGCGAGGACAACGCCTACCTGCTCGACGGCAGCTATATCAATGACTTCAGCCGCCACATCCCCGCCGGGCCCAGCGGCGCGCTGCTGGGCGCCGAGACGGTGCGCGAATTTCAGGTGCTGACCAATTCCTTCAGCGCGCAGTATGGCCGCGCCATGGGCGGCGTGTTCAATGCGGTGTCGAAATCCGGCACCAACGAATTTCACGGCAGCATCTATGAATATCTGCGCAACAGCGCGCTCGACGCGCGGGACTTCTTCGATCCGCAAAAATGGCCGCTGCGCCGCAACCAATTTGGCGGCACCATCGCCGGGCCGGTCATCTCTGACAAGGCATTCTTTTTCACGGCCTATGAGGCCATGCGCGAGTCGCTCACGCAGACGCAAACCAACATCGTGCCCACCGCCACGGCGCGCCTGGCGACCACATCACCAAAGTCCGCGCCCTTCATTCCGTTCTTTCCGCTGCCCACGCCCGGCGGACGCGTGCTGGCCGACCCGTTGATCGGCGAGTACCGCTTCCCCGCCGTGCAGCCCACGCGCGAGGATTTTGGCCAGGGCCGTTACGATCAGCAGCTTACTGAAAACGCCTCGTTCTTCGGACGCTTCACCATCTCCAACTCGAATCGCTCGCGCACGTCGGACTATCCCGGCAACGTGTCGGATCAGAATTTGAACTCGCGGCTGTTCACGCTCTCCGAGACGCAAATCATTTCACCTCGCGCGCTGAACACCTTCCGCTTTTCGTTCAACCGCGTCGCTCCCGTGGCCAGCACCACCGGGTTCGCCAGCGTTCCCGGAGTGCCCACCGTGCCGGGACAGGCGCTGCCGGGCATCGCGCCGGGCAGCGGCATCACCGGATACAACACCAATGTCACGCCGAAAATTCAGTGGACCACCAATCGCTTCAACGAGCAGGACGATTTCAGCCTCACGCTCGGCGCACACGCGCTGAAGCTCGGCGGCATGGTCGAGCGGCTGCAGTTCAACGCCGACCAGCCCAATCGCGGCAACGGCACATGGACCTTCGCCAGCTTCGCGCAGTTCCTCGCCGCCGTCCCCAATAACTATCGCGGCACGCCGCCGCAGACCGGGCGCGGCTCGGTGCGCGGGATGCGGCAATGGTTCTATTCCCTCTACGCGCAGGACGACTGGCAGGTGCGCCCCGGCCTGACGCTGAACCTGGGCGTGCGCTGGGATGACTCCTCGGTGCCCACCGAAGTCAACGGCCTCATCGCCAATCTGCGCCACCGCGAAGACCCGGCCACCTCGGTCGGCGATCCTCTGTGGAAAAACAAGATCGGCAATCTCGCGCCGCGCCTCGGCTTCGCCTGGACGCCGTTCTCGAGCGGCAAGACTTCCGTGCGCGGCGGCTTTGGATTGTTTTACGTCCCGCTTGATCCCGGCGTCTGGTTCCGCTCGATGGCGCGTGTCGCGCCACTATTTGCCGAGTACGATTTCCAGATCGCCGCCAACGACGCGGCAGCAGGAACCTTTCCCGACGCGGCGGCGGCCATTGAAGCGGCGCTACGCACGCGCGCGCCCTTCGGCACCGTCTATGTGTTTCAATACGACGACATCCGCACGCCGCACACCATGCAGTACAACCTGAATATTCAGCAACAGATTGATTCCAGCAGCGTGCTGAGTGTCGGTTACGTGGGCAATCGCGGACTGAACCTGACGTCGCTCGAGAATTACAATCAGGCCATCGCCACCTACAACGGACGGTCGCTCGAAACCGCGCCGAACCCTGTGCGCTTCAATCCCAGCTACGAATGCATCTGCTACTACAACAACACCACCGACTCCTGGTACAACGCGCTGACCGCCTCCTATCAGCGGCGCTTCGCGGCGGGCTTCCAAACGCAAGCGTCGTTTACATGGTCGAGGACCATCAATGAGAATGACGGCAACAACACCGGGCAGAATGTTACGTCAAGCGACTTCCCCATTCTGAAATACACCTACGACGGCGGCGCCAACCGCGGCTTGAGCGGCTACGGAATTCCCGTGTCGCTGACCACGAACTACTCCTACGACCTGCCCTTCGCCAAGGGCGCGTCCGGAATCGCCAAGCATCTGATCGCCGGTTGGCAGTTGAGTGGAATCTTCACCGCGCAGCGCGGCCAGCCGTTCACCGTAACCGCCGCCAGTCCCACGGCGCTGGCCGCCGGACAAATCACCATCCGCTCGCCGCAAGCCGCCGCTGGGCGCACGGGCGAAGACATCAGCAGCGGCGCCTCCACGGGATGCACCTCCGGCGCGGTGGTCATCGCTCCCGGCCGTGCGCTCGGCGGGCCGGATCTTTTCTTCGACCCCTGCGCTTATGATCTGCCCGGCGCGTTCGAGCTGGGCAACGTGGGACGCAACACGCTGTACGGACCGGGCCTGGTTAAGTGGGATTTTTCGCTGGCCAAGAACACCGCGCTGAGCGATCGCTGGAACATGCAGTTCCGCTCCGAGTTTTTCAACCTCTTCAATCACGCCAACTTCGCCGGCCCAGCCGCCAGCGCCTTTGCGGCAGCCGGCACTCGCGTAGGCACGACCGGAGTCATCTCGCGCACGTTGAACCAGAACTGGCGGCAAGTCCAGTTCGCGCTGCGCCTGACGTTTTAGTTTTTAACAGAGCCGCGACAGTGAGGGAGCGGTGGTTGGTACTTCCCATGAAGGAAAACCAACCCCCGCTCCCTCACGGTCGCGGCTCTGTTACTGCGCCAGCCACATCAGCGCCGCGAGCAAACCGCCGGCTAACTGCTTGGGCTTCTCCACATGGCCGTAGTGGGTCATGGGCACATCAAAAACCATCACGCGGATCGGGATGCCGGGGTTGGCTTTGCGGAATTCGTTGGCCACTTGCAGTTCGCGCGCCTTGGTGGAGTCCTTGTCCCAGTGCCCGTCGTCAAGCTGCGCCGTGGTCCAGATCATCTTCGTATAGCCCACCTCGGGCGACTTCATAGTCGAGAATAGATCGCGAATCACCTCGTCAGGATTCACGCCTAGCTTATTGCCCTTCAGCGTTTCACGGATTTGCGTGGCGGCATTTTCGCGCAGATTGTCGGCGCTGTTGTGCTCCATGTCCTGAAGCGGCTGCTTGAACTTCGGGCGGCGGCGCTCTTCCAATCCCATCCAATGCTCGGCCATCGCTTCGCGCGACTTGCTCGCGTCCCAGACGGGATTCAGCGGGCCAAGATATCCACGCGCGTGCCCGCTATTGGGCCGCGCGCGCAACTCGCGCACGTGCAGATAATCGTCCGCGCCGCGCTCGCCGCGGAACTCCTGCATGGCCGCCAGCGACGCCGGTCCTCCCGTGCCCCATCCGAGCGACAGCCCGCGCAGGCGCGACTTCAGACGGTCTTTCAAGAGGAACTGAATCTCCCCTCCCGTCGAATGGCCCACGATCACCACCGGGCCCTGCACGACTTTTTCTATGATGGCCGCCACGCCGTCAGCCACCACGCGGAACGTGTACGCCGCGTTACGAAACTTCAGTTCGTCGGCGGAAACATCGCGGTCCAGCACATAGCCGGGGATGCGCTCCTCATATTTCGCCTCACTCCAGCCGCCGTGGCGGAAATTGCCGGGGATGGTGACAATCAGCGTCGGGACGCGCTGCGCGAGGTACTGCCCCAGGCCCGGCGCGTTGAGCGGATCGACGAAAAACTCATACCAGTTGGAGGAGCCGCCGTTGATGATGACCATGGTCGGCAAATTGGGACTTACGGGATGGAGCGGCGTCAGCATTAGGCCGGGAATGTCCCACTCGATGCCGTAAACTTTGTAGCGAACCTCATGCCACTTGACGCGATAGCCGAGCTGGGCCTCAGAGATCGACTCCAGCTTGCGCGGATCGAACGCGCCGCCGGGCGCGGCGTCGGCCAGCGCCTTCACCGCCGCGCCGCCGTCGGGCAAATCCCAGCCGAGGCGATTGAACACCTCAGGCGTGACGGCGTGAAACGGCTTGTTCTCGCCCAGCATCTTGACGACTTCGTCTTCCGCATCACCTACCGCCGCGGTGCGCGCCGATAAATTCCAGGCAAGTGAAAAAAGCAAGGCGAGCATGGCGGTCGCCAGAATTCGAATATTTCTGTTTTTCATGAGTGCCTCCTGCTACCAACGCGTTCTATATTATATAGTGTGCCGCGCACTTGCCGCCAAGTATACCAATATACCCGGCGCGATTTGGTATCATGAAATTAGTTTGTGGTAAGAGGTGTCGTCCATGAAGAAGTCCGATCAGGAATGGAAGAATGCACTCGATTCGCAGCAGTTTCACGTCTGCCGCATGAAGGGAACCGAGCCACCGTTCACCGGCAAGTATTTTGACAACCACGAGCCGGGCATGTACAAGTGCGTCTGCTGCGGCTCGGACCTGTTTGACGCCACCGCCAAGTTTGACTCCGGCACCGGCTGGCCCAGCTTCTGGGAGCCGGCCTTTGGCGCCAACGTGAAAACGGAGACGGACCAGACCCACGGCATGACGCGCACGGAAGTAATGTGCGCCCAGTGCGACGCGCATCTCGGCCACGTCTTCCACGATGGCCCCAAACCCACCGGCCTGCGCTATTGCATCAACTCAACATCGCTGGCATTTGAGAAGAAGTAAGAAAGGGTGTAGGGTGTGGGGAAACCCTAGCGGCGCCGCCCCCACATCCAACGCCCTACACCCTAAAGAATTACGCGCTCGTCGCCGTCGCGGCGCGTGGCCTTTTCGCGGTCGAGATATTCCAGCAGCGGGATGGCGTATTTGCGGCTGACGCCGGCCAAGTCCTTGAACGCCGTAACATTGATGCGCGGACTTTTCAGTTTGTGCTGCGCGAGGCGCTGGCGCAGGTCCTGCAGCGCGCTTGCGTGATAGACCAGGTCTTCGCTCACGCGGATCAGCACCTTCTCCTGCAGCAACAATTTAAAGACGCGGTCGGTGCGCTGGCGGTCGAGCGGCACGCGGTCCAGCACCTCGCGTATCGATGGGACGGATAATCCAGCGGCCTCGAAGGCTTTCGAGATTTGCCGCTTCGATTTCTCTTCATCATCCTTCAACACAATCTTGTGCGCGGCCAGCCGCGCCGTCTCACCGCTGATTACCAGCGTGCCCGCATCCGCCATCCGGCGCAGCACGGTTTCTGCAATTTGCGAGTCAGCACGCCGGAAGACTTTCCCGCGCACCGCTTCGATCGACATGCCAGGCTGCAGCGGATTGGCCTGATGAAACTTGAGCAGCAGTTGCAGGACCGCTTCCTGCAATCCAGCCAGATATGCGGCATCAGCGTATCGAATCGGCTGCTGCGTGCTTTGCTGAGCCAGCTTCACCAGCTTGCCGGCGGAGCATAACGCTTCGGCGGCGACGCTGGCCTCCTTGTCCAACCATCCGGTGCGCGCGACGGCGGCAACCAACGTGATCGAGCGCGAGGGAGTGCGCGCGACGAGCAACGCGAGAATTTCCTGATGACTCCCCTGCTCAATCACCGAGAGGAAATTGCGATAGGCCGCGTCGCGCTTCTGGCGCGTGGGAACGCTGTCGGGCGGCGTCAGGTTATCGAGTACGCGTCCGCCGCCGATGGTGATAACTGGAGACAGTTTGCGGATGATGAAGTGATCGCCGGGGAGCAGTAACAGCGGCTCGCGCAGGCGGAACTGGACGTAGCCGGAGCGGCCCGGATCGAGTCGCAGCGCGGTGTCGTCGCCGGACGACGGGGCCTCTTCCAGAATCACAGCGGTGGCGATGATCTCGGAGGTGGCCGAGTGGAAATGGACCTGCGCGCCATTTTTTAGCGCGATGGCCGAGGGCAGCAGATTCAAGATACAGTCGGCGCGGCGCGTGGGCTGAAAGCGGCCCGGCTCAGTCAGCGTCATGCCGCGCAGCAACTCGCCTGGTTCAGCGCCACCCAGATTCAACGCGGTGCGCTGCCCGGCCAGCGCGGTGTCCTCGGCACGCCCATGCACCTGAATGCCGCGCACGCGGAGACGCTTGCCAGTGGGCTGGACTTCGACCTCGGTGTCCTTCTTAACTTTTCCCGAGACCAGCGTGCCGGTGATGACCGTGCCGAATCCTTTCATAAGGAACGAGCGGTCGATGGGCAGGCGGAAGTGTCGCGAGGAATCCTTGGCGGGCGCTTCGCCCGCCGCGCGCGCCAGCTCCACGCGCAGTTGATCGAGTCCCGCGCCGGTCTTGGCGCTGACGGGGACCACGGGCGCATTGGCGAGAAATGATCCGGCGAGAAACTCTTCCACTTCGAGCTTCGCGAGATCGAGCCGGTCTGTGTCGACTAAATCAGATTTCGTCAGAACCACCAACCCGCGCTGAATTTCCAGCAGGCGGCAGATGTCGAAGTGCTCCTGAGTCTGCGGCTGGATGCCCTCGTCGGCGGCGATGATCAGCAGCAGCAGATCGATGCCACCCACGCCCGCGAGCATGTTCTTGACGAAGCGCTCGTGCCCCGGCACGTCCACGAAGCCGAGACGGTATTGCTCTTCCTTTTGATCTTCGTTTTGATCTTTGCCAGGCCCTTTCAGATCGAGCGTGGCGAAGCCGAGGTCAATGGTGATGCCGCGCCGCTTCTCCTCTTCCAGGCGATCCGGGTCCGTGCCCGTCAGCGCGCGGACAAGCGCGCTCTTACCATGATCAATATGCCCTGCGGTGCCTACGATGATCGATTTCATTTATTCTGCCGTCACTCCAGCCGGGACTCCCGGCAACAAATGCGAAGAGATTGATTGTATTCCAACAGCCGTGAACAACCAAAAAATAAGACGCATAGTGAAGCGGCTGACGGGGATGGGAGTTTTTCGCGTATGATGGCCGATGACGGTCGCGCCGGTCATATTCAGCATGAATACTGAGACAATCCATCCATCCATCACCAATCGTTGGAGGCAGGAGCTTCCTGCATGGCTTGCGGGCGGAGCCTGCGCCACGATTACCATCTCCATCGCGGTGTCGCAGATTCTGCTGGCGGCTAGCGTGCTGGCGATTCTCTTCAGGCGCGACCATAAGCGCGGCCGGGAGCGTGGCATGCTGCCCGCCACATGGGCTTGGCCGCTGCTGGGCTTCATCCTCTGGACTGCGCTCTCACTGGCATTTTCCGACGCGCCATTAGCCGGACTCTCTCAGATCAAGAAGCTGGTGCTGCTGGCCGTGATTCCCATCACCTACACAGCCTTTACGCGCGCGTCCCAAGTTGACTGGACGTTGCGCGCGACGCTGCTCACCGGAACGGCGTCGGCGGGGTGGGGGCTGATCCAGTTCGTTGGCGATTATCGTTACATCGCGGCGCAGAACCTGCCCTTTTATGAAAACTACATCACGCATCAGATCACCGGCTTCATGAGCCACTGGATGACCTATGGCGGACAGCTCATGCTCCTCATCATGGGCGTGGCCGCTATGATTTTTTTCAGGCAGGGCGGTCAACGCGCTTGGGCGCTGATCGGATTCTCGTTGACCAGCACGGCGCTCCTCGCCGCCTTCACGCGTGGGGCGTGGCTCGGCGCGCTGGTGGGATTTAGCTATCTGGTCTACTCGTACCGCAAGTGGCTGGTGCCACTGATCCCGGCGGGCCTGCTGATACTCTATCTGGCCGCGCCGGATGCACTGCGGAAGCGCGAGCAGTCAATTGTGGAGCCGGGGTCGGACTCCTCCATTCAATCGCGCTTGGTGATGGCCCGCACCGGGCTAGCGATGATCGTTGCTCATCCTCTATTCGGCGTGGGGCCGGAGCGCGTTGCGCCGATGTTCGAGCGGTACCGGCCGGCGGGGATCACTCTGCCACCAGCCTGGTATGGACATCTGCACAACAGCTTCATTCACTTCGCGGCGGAGCGCGGCCTGCCCGCGCTGGCATTTTTCGTTTGGCTGATCGTAGTGATTCTGCGTGCCAATTACCGTCTGACATCGGCGCGCAACGCAGCCACGGCTGCGCTGGCGCGCACGGCGGTGGCGGCCACGCTGGGGATGATCGTGTTGGGTGCCTTCGAATATAACTTCGGCGACTCGGAGGTGCTGATGCTCTACCTATTTTTCGTTACGCTGCCGCTGGCCGCCAGCAGGCTGGAATTGGACGATATCAAAACAGAGCCGCGACCGTAAGGGAGCGGGAGTTGGCGCTGCGGTGGCGGGTATTGAATGTACGAACGAACCCCGCTCCCTTACGGTCGCGGCTCTGTTTTGCATCACGCCTGGCGTGGGAGTATTTTGCGTGGAACGATCGAAACATCTTTTCAGAGAATATTTGCTGCCGCTCATGCGCATCGCGGCGCAGGACCGCCTGCTGGACGTCGGCTGCGGCGACGGCTGGGCCTGCCGCATCATGGCCGGGTTTGCCAGCAGCGGTACGGTGGTGGGTCTGGACGCATCCACCGACCGCATCGGCGAGGCGCGCAGGCACTCAGTGGGTTTCGAGAATATTCTCCACATCGCCGCCGAGGCCGAGGAAAATCCCTGGCAGGATGGCTTCTTCACTCACGCCGTGATGATCGACACTTTATATCGCGTGAAGGACCCGGCGGGGGCGCTGCGGCATACCCATCGCGTGCTGGCGCCCGGCGGCGCGTTGTGGATACTCAATCAGATCGCTCATGAAAATGGCACCGCCGCGCTGATCGAAGCGGATGAGGAAAGTTCAAGCAAGCTGTTGCGTGCGGATGAGTACGTCGAGATGCTGCGGAGTTGCGGGTTCGTTGAACCCGCCTGGCAACTTCTTCCAGCACCGGATGGCGCCGGCGCATCCAGCGCTGAGCTATTCAGCGTTTTGATTACTGCAATCAAGCCGGTGAGCTAATCAAGAATATCCCGAACCCGCATGCCCGAAGGGCATGACCGTGAATAGCCGCAGGTGAAACCTACGGTTCAGAACGGACAAATGTGGTCCAACCCCGAACGGGGTTGACTTCGAATTTGTTAGTCCGGCCCCTTCAGGGCCGCTCGTATTTTGGGAACCCGCAGTCCGTAGGTTTCACCTGCGGCTATTCACGGTCATGCCCTCCAGGTAACTTCCGAGCAAGTAGTTGCCCTTCGGGCAACCGCCATCACGCGGCTTTTTCGTAGTCGCAGGCTTCGTTGGGGCACTCGATGGTGGTCGAGTCCTTCACGGTTTTTTCCAGCAGATACTCCGAGCCACACTTCGGACAGGGTTGCGGCAGCGGCTTGTGCTTCAGCGTGGTCTTGCATTTCGGATAGCGATTGCAGCTATAGAACGGCCCACGCTTGGAGCGTTTCTGCACGATCTCGCCGTCCTTGCACTCGGGGCACTTCACGCCGGTGGTGTCCTGCTTGATGTACTTGCACTTGGGATAGCCGCTGCAGGAAGTGAATTCGCCGAAGCGCCCCTGCCGGATGACCAGCTGTTTTTTGCACTGCGGACAGTTCTCATCAATGGGCACGGGCGGTTTCGACTGCTGTGTCTGGCCGATTTTTTTCGTGGTCTTGCACTCGGGGTACCCGGCGCAGGCGTAGAACTGGCCGAAGCGTCCACGCTTCAAGACCATGTCCTTGCCGCAGTTCTCGCACTTCTCGACCGGCTCGCCGTCCGTCGCGCCATCAGGCACCGCGCCTTCGCCCAACTCGTTGACATCCACGGCTAGATCGCGCGTATTGGTGCACTCAGGATATCCCGTGCAGGCGATGAAGCTGCCGTTGCGCCCCCACTTGATGACCATGGGCTTGGCGCAGCGCTCGCAGATTATATCCGTGGGCCGCTCCATGCGCTTGATGTCGACCATCTCTTTTTCGGCAATGGCCAGGTCCTTGGAGAACTTCGCATAGAAATCCGTCAGGGTATCGACCCAATCCTGCTTGCCTTCCTCAATCTCGTCGAGCGACTCTTCGAGACGCGCCGTATAGGTAACATCCAGGATGTCGGCGAAATTGACGATGAGCAGTTCGGTTACGACCATGCCCAACTCGGTCGGCATGAATTTGTTCTTGATCTTCTGAACGTACTCGCGCTCCTGAATGGTACTCAAGATTGTCGCGTACGTGGAGGGACGTCCGATGCCCTTCTCCTCCAGCTCCTTCACCAGACTCGCTTCGTTGTAGCGTGGCGGCGGCTCGGTGCTGTTCTGCTTGGGCAAAACTTCCTCGAGGCGCAGATTCTCGCCAGCCCGCACCATGGGCAGGCGGCGGCCCAGCTCATCGTCCTCGTCGTCCTTGGTGTCCTTCGATTCTTCGTAGACCTTCAGGAACCCATCGAACTTCGGCACCGATCCGGTCGCACGAAACTCGTAATCGCCGGCTTTGATCTCAATGGTGGTCTGGTCAAAAATGGCCGGGGTCATCTGCGAGGCCACGAAGCGCTGCCAGATGAGCCGGTAGAGTTTCAGCGCGTCGTCATCCAGATACTTGGCCATGCTCTCTGGAGTGCGGTCGGCAGAGGTCGGACGGATGGCTTCGTGGGCGTCTTGCGCGCCTTTCTTACTGCGATAGAAATTCGCCGAGCCGGGCAGATAGGCGTCGCCGAAATTCCCGCTGATCCATGCGCGCACTTCGTCGAGAGCGCCGCCGGAAACGCGGGTGGAGTCGGTACGCATGTAGGTGATCAGGCCGGTGGGGCCCTCTTCGCCCAGCTCCACGCCCTCGTAGAGTTTCTGCGCCAAACCCATGGTCCGCTTGGCGGTGAAGCCCAGTTTGCGCGCGGCGTCCTGCTGCAGACGCGCGGTAACAAAGGGCGGCATGGGATTGCGACGCGTTTCCTTGGTCGCGGTGGAGGCCACCACAAACTGCTGCTTTTCAAGCTCCGTGCGCAGCGCGGCGCCTTCGGCTTCGTTGCCCAGGCGAATCCTGCCGCGCTCGGCCTGAGCCTGAATGCTGCCGGACTTGGACTCCCCGCGAACGATGTAATCTTTCCCGGCGCGACGGATCAGGCGCGCTTCGAATGGCGGCGGCGAGCCGGCGGCCACGCGCGCGGCGATGGTCCAATACTCTTCCTTCTGGAAGGCGCGAATCTCCTGTTCGCGCTCGACGATGAAGCGCATCGCCACGGATTGCACGCGGCCGGCGGAGATACCCCGGCGCACTTTGTCCCACAGCAGAGGGCTGATCTTGTAGCCCACCAGACGGTCGAGAATGCGGCGCGTTTGTTGCGCGTCCACCAGCTTGGCGTTGATCTCGCCGGGATTCTTGAAGGATTCCTGAATCGCCGACTTGGTAATCTCGTTGAACAGCACGCGATGAATGGGCACGCCGGTCGAGAGTTCCTCGGCCAAGTGCTGGCAGATGGCCTCGCCTTCGCGGTCGGGATCAGCGGCCAGATAGATGGCGGTGGCGTTTTTGGCGGCGGCGCGCAGCTCGGTGAGAATCTTGGCGCGCGACTCCAGCGGCTCATAAGTGGGCTGGAAATTCTTGTCGACATCCACGCCGAGGGTCTTGCTCGGCAGATCTTTCACGTGGCCGAGCGAGGCCTTCACCACATAGCCTGGTCCCAAATATTTATTGATGGTCTTGGCCTTGGCCGGCGATTCCACGACCACCAGTATCTTGCCCGAAGGTTTCCTGGGGGTCTTGCCCTTGGGTGTCTCCGGGGGATCACCCGCCACGGAAGTTTTCAGGACGGACGTTTCCCCTGCTGCTTTTGACGCCGCTTTCTTCGTGGTGGATTTCACTGCCGCTGCTTTTGCCATCTCGATTCGATCCTCGGACCTTTCACTTCCACTAATACATCAATTAGAACGTCTTTACAAAATTCTTCCCGGGCAACTGCCGGATCAGGCTCTTGAATTCAAGCTCCAGCAGACTTGCCAGCACTTCCGACGATGATAGGTTCGGGAGCGTGTTCAGGACTTCATCAATATGTACCGCCTCTTCCACTTTCAGCAAGTCATAAATTGCGCGCTCTGTTTCCGAAATAGATTCCGCGAATAGAGATGCGCGGCTGGCGGCGGGAGATGCGGAATTCTTTCCCAGCCCGTTTTCCGCTGAGCTTTCGAGCAGGCGCAAGCGCACCTGAGATGGCAGGTCCTCCAGCACATCCTGCCAGTCCTGCACCAGTTTCGCGCCCTGTTTGATGAGCAGATGCGGTCCCCAACTATTTTTATTGGTAACCGATCCGGGCACCGCAAACACTTCGCGATTCTGTTCCATCGCCAGCCGCGCCGTGATCAGCGAGCCGGAGTGCTCGGCGGCCTCGACCACCAAAACGCCCGCCGACAATCCGCTGATGATGCGATTGCGAATCGGGAAATTCTGCGGCGCGGGGAACGTCCCCAGCGAAAACTCGGAGAGCAGCAACCCCTTCGCGGCAATCGTCTCGTAGAGTTTCTTGTTCTCCGCGGGATAGACCACATCAATGCCCGAGCCCATCACGGCAATCGTCTTGCCGTTGGCGTCGAGCGCGCCCTGATGCGCGGCGGCATCAATGCCGCGCGCCAAGCCGCTGATGATGCCCAGTCCGTGCGCGGCCAGATCGGTCGAGAGGCGCTGCGCCATGGCCCGGCCATAAGCCGTCGGGCGGCGCGACCCGACCACGCCGACGAGGTCCGCATCCAGCAGCGATATATCGCCCATTGCGTAGAGCAGCAGTGGCGGATCGAAAATCTCGCGCAGCTTCTCGGGGTAGCTGGCATCCTGAAAAGTCAGACACACCGCGCCCTTCTGCCGCGCCGCCTCGGCCTCTCGCAGCGCCTGCTCAAACGACGTACCCGTGGCCAGCGCGCGCGCCACGTGAGTGGGCAAGCCCAGCGCGTCCAGCTCTGTGAGCGACGCGTGGAAGACGCCAGCCGCCGAGCCAATCTCGCTCACCAGCCGCTGCGCCGTGCGGTTACCCAGCCCCGGCACGAAGCGCATGGCCAACAAGGAAACGAGCTCTTCCTCCGCAGCGTCACGGCTGGGATTGCTCGCAGGAACATGCTGTTGAGAATCTTTTGACAAAACGAACTGAATCTAGCGGAGTTGGATTCCAATTGTCAAGGGAGTTCACGGCGCGCTATGCATAACGTCGCTCAAAGCACTCATGAAAATGGGAAGTTTCCCTCGCCCATTCGGAAGTTACAGGACATATCCATCCAATGGTCTCAAGAATTTTCTTGACGTCCAATTACAAATCTCTTCCGAGGATAGTTTCGTGGTGAGCCACTCGATTTCTGAGGGATCGAATTGAATTCAACCGCTTATGCACAACCTTCTGGTCAACCAGCTTTTCTCGGAAAGCCTTCGATAGCTGACCGCGGTTCCAAATTTCAATTCGGTATTGGTTGCTTGTAACGGCAGTCTAGAATCCGAAAGAAAGTTGGGCGACTATACGGTCGCTTTCGACTGCCTTGTTTAGTCTCCTCATCTCCTCTTTTGCAGACTTTACCTGCTCATTCTGAGGATATCTCCACTCGATATTGTTGTACCACTGATCGGTCCGCAAGCTCGTAGTCAGAGTCTGCTGGAACGAATTCCTCAAGACAATTTCCAATCCTTGGAGAATTCCGTAGATGGCTTCCGAAAGGTGTGAGTTTCTCTCGTAGAGCTTTATGGCTCGACGGCGATCGTTATTGGCCCGCTCTAGGTATGGCGCTAGCCGCGAAATGGAAATTAACTTCTGGAGCCGATCGAGTTGGGCATCTGAATACTCAAACATATACTTGATAATCAAAAAGAAAATGCGCGACAACATCTATGTAGACTGCGGTGTCACCCCTTAGCGGCTAATCCCGGTAATGTGCCCGTGGTAATGGTTTCAGTCAAGCCGCCCTTGTGGGGCGGCTTGATTTATTTACGGCCAAGGTGAGCACGGACGGGAATTGTAGCATAGGGTCAGCGTTCAGTCGAAAACCAGCTTTCCCAACGCGCCCGCCGGTGGTACATTAAAGAACTGGGCACACGGCTTCATCGCAAGCCGTGCAGTAGAGCCAGATTATCCCGGCCAACCCTCCCGCTCAATCGCAATCGGCGGAACAGGCTGAATCTTAGCTGACTATAAGGAGACGCAATGGACCCGCGTGTAGATATTTTTTGTCATATTTTACCGAAGAAGTACGATGCCGCTCGCTGGGAGCGGGTGGGCAAGACCAACTTCGTCAAGCACAGCCCCTCGCACCTGAAGTATGTTGCAGGTGGCAAGACGCAAGATCAGGAAAATATTAAAGTCCTGATGGACCTCGATGCGCGCTGGCGCATGATGGACCAGTTCCCTGGATATCGCCAGGTGATCAGCGTGGCGTCGCCGCCGGTCGAGGCCGTGGACCCGGACGACAGCGAATATCTGGCCAAGCTGCTGAACGACGAGATGGCCGAGCTGGTGCTCAAGTATCCCGACCGTTTCGCCGGCGCTGCCGCCTCACTGCCCATGAACAAGCCCGAGGCCGCCGCCAAGGAACTGGAGCGTTGCATCAAGGACCTGAAGCTTTGCACGCTACAGATTTTCTCGAACGTCAACGGCAAGCCGCTCGATCTGGTTGAGTACCGGCCCATCTTCGAGATCATGGAGAAGAACAATCTTCCCATCCTGCTGCACCCGGCGCGCGCCATTGACCATTGGGATTACCCCACCGAAGCGGACTCGAAGTTCATCATCTGGCAGGTCTTCGGCTGGCCGTACGAAACCACTGCGGCCATGACCCGCATCGCCTTTGGCGGCGTGCTTGATGACTACCCGAACCTGAAGATCATCTGCCACCACTCCGGCGCGATGGTGCCGTTCTTCGCCGGGCGCATTACCTCAATGTACCGGATGCTCGAGCCGCTGATCGTTGCCGAGCGCAAGGGCCGCCCCTTCAGCAAGCCGATCATCGAATATTTCCGCGCGTTCTACGCCGATGTCTCGACCTTCACCACTTCTTCCATCGAGTGCGCGGTGGACTTCTTCGGCGTCGATCACGTCATCTTCGGCACCGACGCGCCGTTTGACTTCGAGGGCGGTCGCGCGTCGGTCCGCGAGTGCACGGACGCCATCAACAACTCGCGCCTAAGCGCGGAGGATAAGTCCCGCATTTTCTCCGGGAACTTCGAGAAGCACTTCCGCCTCCCGGCCCGGGTTGCAGCGAAAGTGTAACTTGCAATAAGTTAGTTAACTAACTGAAAAATATAGAAAAACAAAGCGCAATTCGCCGAATAATGGCGGGTCGCGCTTTGTCGTTTTAGAGCAGAAAGGTCTGCTGAAAGGGATGACTCAACAACGAAATTGCGGCGCTATTTCCTCAGACATTTGGCGACAATGCCAGCGGTGGTTACCAAGGTGGTCAGGTCGCGGATGGTGAAGTCAGCGCCGGCCGTGGTTGGAGATTTGCCCTTGCGAGAAATCTGAATCACCCCGACGGCCTTGTTTTCCGCCAGCAGGGGCACGCTCATAATTTTTTGTATCGGCTGTAGATCAATCTTGGGGGTCTTATTATCTGGCGCATCCAGCGAGATGGATTCAAATACGGTCGGATGCTTTTGCGCCGGAAAATTATTGATCATCTCCGGGCGTTTCTCACGCACGGTGCGCGTGGCCAGCGAATTGGTGGTGCTCATCGGAATGCTGCCAGCCTTCTTCAGCTTGACAGGATAGACGAACGCCAGGATGGAGTCGTTCTGTACCAACTCCAGCACGGCGACCTCGTCCAATTTGACCGAGAACATTCGGGCCAGCTCTCTCACGATAGCTGTAACGTCATCCTCGGTCGGCTTGCGACCGGCTTTCACCATTCCGTCCACTAGCCGCGCAATCTCCGCGGCGGGCGTGGGAGCTACTGGCGAAGTGCTCATGTTGTGTGCTCCTATCGGTGCAGCTTCGGGGGCGATTAATATTATAATCCATCCGGACCGGCCTGTCGGCAGTGAAGTGGCTGACGATCGTCCCCACCTAAGTACCCTTCTCGTTTCACTCTCGCCTGCTCATTCTCCCCGCGGCGGTTTCCCGTATTGCCGGGCCTTCCAGGTAACTCCGGAACCGAGCAGGGTGCGGAACATCGAGTCAAAAGTGATGACCGCATAGATGCTGGCCGCAATCGGAGCCAGCAGTCCGAAGCCCGCGCCAATCCTCAAATACAGCAACACGGGCAGATGAATGAATCCGACCAGCAAATATTCGGCGGCCGCCAGCGAGACAGCCGTACTCTCCACGCCCGCAGCCCGGCCACCGCCCGTCATCCAGCGCAGGCCATACCAGCCCAGCACCGCCAGCGGCAGGAAGTTGGTAAGCAGATACCCGAAGCTGGCCGCCAGCAGCTTGGCGACGGAGAAGCGGTGCCCGGCAAAAGCGTTCTTGCGAAGCCCTTCCCAGATTTCTCCGAAACTCGTGTACATGCGCGTCGAGAGCAGGTCGCGCGTGGCCGCGGCGAAGATGCGATGTCCGGAGTGCTTCACCAGCCGCGCGGTGTTCAAATCGTCGATCATCTCGGACTGAATAGCGCGATAGCCGCCGAGCGAGGCCCACACACTGCGGCGCATTAGTATATATCCGCCGGAGGCCAGTGCCACACTGGCTTTGGGATCGTTTATTTTGCGCTGTGGAAAGACGGTGCTGATGAGCAGCGCGAAGCCGGGCATCATCATTTTCTCCCAAAACGTCTCACACTGCATGAAGGCGTAGATGGTAACCATATCCGCCTTTTGCTGCTCGGCGATCCACAGGCCGGCGCGCAACGCGCTGGGGTGATACACAATGTCGGCGTCGGTGGCTAAGACCCATTCGCTCTCTGGAGATTTCTCCGCCACAGACTGAAACGCAGTGTGCAGCGCATGGTTCTTGCCGATCCATCCGGGGGGGAGTTGCTCCTTCACGCGAATCAGCCGCAGGCGGTGGGCTTCCTCTTCGGGCAACGAGCGCGCCAAAGTTTCCGCCACATCCCCCGTCCCGTCCGTCGAGCCATCGTCCACCAGCACCACTTCGTAGTTGGCATAATTCTGTTGGAGCAAACCGGGGAGCGTCGAGGGCAGCATCGCAGCCTCATTGCGCGCCGGGACCATAATGGACACACGCGGCGTTTCGCTAAGTGGGAATGGCTCGCCGGAAGAAACGGAGTAGTGGCCACGGAAGTTCACGATATTCCACAGCAGCATCCCCACCCACAGGGCGATGCCCGCGATTAGTCCTGCCATCAGCCAGTTCAAGCGGTCTTCCTTCCTCTCGACGCCACAGCGTTGCCGCAACCAAACCGAGCCGCGAACGAACGGGCGCGGTCGCGGCTCGGTTACACCAGAACAGAGACCGCGCGGCGGCTCACTCTCGAATCAGCTATCATATATTGTGTTGAGGTTTGGTGTCGTGGCCCCGCTGTTTTCTTATGACAACCACGAACGTACGGAGTCTGCTCATGTTCGAACATATCCGGCCCCTGGATCCCCGGTCGGAAAAAATCAAGCGCCGCCTGCTGATCTTTATTCCCATCGTGCTGGCTCTATCTGGCTATGCCTTCTGGCAATTCAAAAACTACCCGCAGGAGAAGCACGCCCACCAGTTCTTCACCGCCCTGAGCGCAAGCAAGTATGAAGCAGCCTACCAGCTTTGGCAGCCCAGCCGCTACTATCACCTTGGGGATTTTCTGGATGATTGGGGCGACAAACGAACGGGCGGCCCGATTCGCCACTTCTACATTCGCCGCTCCCGCTCACGGGGAACAGGCGTGGTCGTCGACGTGGTCGTAAATAACGGCGAGACGCTGCGCCTGTGGGTAGATCGGGAAACCAAAAGCCTCAGCTTCCCGCCGTTTTGATTGGTGCGCCATTGCCGCGTGACAGTGCCGCGCGCGTCAGCAAGCGGGCCGCTGGAAAAACCACGCCCCGGCCGCCGATGTTTTCCCCACTCCGCATGCAACGCCATCATGAAACCCAACCGTCACCGACCGGGGCGTTGCGTTCCATCAGCCCGCTCGCTCAAGCGCGCGGCACTGTAAATCGGACAGCGATGTCGTCGAAGAGGGTGTAGAACACCGGGATGGCCAGCAGCGTCAGCAGGAAGCAAAGCGTCTGCCCACCGGCGATGACCACCGCGATGGGTGCGCGCGATCCGCTGCCCGGCCCGGTCCCGAAGGCGGTGGGGATCATGGCCACCACGATTGATACGGTGGTCATCAGGATAGGACGCAGGCGAACGCGGTTGGCTTCCATGATGGCGGCGGTGCGCTCCATGCCCTGCTCGCGGCGCAGGCGGTTGGTGAAATCAATCTGCAAAATGGAGTTCTTCTTCACAATACCGAACAGCAGCAGCACGCCGATCGCTCCGAACAGGCTCAACGATTTTCCCGCCAAGAACAGTGCGATTAGCGCGAAGGGAATCGCCAGCGGCAGCGACGCGAGAATCGTGATGGGGTGGACGAAGCTCTCAAACTGTGCCGCCAGCACCATGTACATAAAGATGACGGACAGCACCAGAGCGAGCAAGAAACTCTCCATCACTTCCTGCAGCAGCTCGCCGAAGCCGATGAACTTGTAGTCATAGCCCGCCGGCAGACTCACGGCCTTCACCGCGTTCTCCACTTCCGTCAGCGAAGCGCCCAGCGGCGCGCCCGTTACCATATTGGAGGAGAGCAGCACTTGGCGCTGCCGGTTGTAGCGCTCCACTTGCGCCGGACCCAGCCCGCGCGTTACCGCGGCCACGTTGTCCAGACGCACCAATCGGCCATCGGATGTGGGCACCATCAGCGCGCCGAGTGAAGCCGCGTTCAGGCGTTGCTCGGACTTCACGCGCAGGCGCACTTCGTACAGCTCATCGCCTTCCTTGTATTTCGTAATCGGCGCGGTGCCGGAGACCAGCAGGCGGATGGCATCAGAAATGTCCGCCACCGACACGTCGAGGTCGGCGGCCTTCTCGCGCGCAATCTCAATGTGCATCTCCGGGTTGCCCACGTTCAGCGAAGTCTCCACTTCCAGCAGCGTGGGAATCTGCTGCATTTTGCTGAGAATCTCGCCGGAGATGCGCGACAACTCGGCCATGTCCGAGCCGCGCACGATCAGATTGATGGGCGTCTGGCGGAACGCCGAGCTGCTGACCGCGCCCACATTACTGACGCTGATGCGCGCCCCCGCGATATCTTTCAACGCAGTGCGGGACCGGTCCATGATTTGGAATTGATCGAGAGGCCGCTCATTCATAGGCGCGAGCTTCACGTAAATCGAACCATCCGTAACCGTTCCTTGCCCGTCGGAATTCACCGTGGTCAGCAGATGCTCGACGTGCGGAACGGTATTCAGGCGCTGCTCGATCTGTTGCAGCATGGCGTCGGTGCCTTCCAGCGAAGTGCCTTCCGGCATGGTGATGTTCACCTGAAACTCGTCCTGATCGTCCCACGTAACAAAGTCCTTGCCGATAGCCATGAACAGCGGGATCACGCTGAAAAACGTAATTGCGCAGACGGCCAGCACGGCCAGACGGTGGCGCAGGCTCCAGGCCAGCATGATGATGTATTTGTCTTCAATCCAACGATAGATGGGAAACTGTTTTGAGTTTTTCTTTAGTTTGCCATCTGCATCCGTGCTCGTCTTCAGGAAACGCGAACTCAGCATGGGCGTCAGAGTAAAGCTGATAAACATGGAAATCGCGATGGATCCAGCCGCGGTGAGCGCGAAGCCACGCAGCCAGCGTCCGGCAATGCCCGCCAGATAGAACACCGGCGCGAAGACGATCAGCAGCGACAGCGTAGTGGCCATCACCGCCAGCGTGATCTCCTTGGTGCCCTCGATGGCCGCTTCCATGGCGGAGACTTTCTTTTCCTCGATGTAGCGAAAGATATTTTCGAGCACCACGATGGCGTCGTCGATGACAATGCCCACGGCGACAGTAAGGCCCAGCAGGGTCATGGTGTTCAATGTCATGCCCGCCCACTCGACGATCAGGAACGTGGCGATGATGGAAGTGGGAATGGCGATAGCGGCGATCAGGCTGGCGCGCCAGTTGCCCATGAAGAGAAAAACCACCAGGCTGGCCAGAAATCCGCCCAGCACGAGATGCTCGTAGATGGCATCCACAGATCCCTTGATGAAGACTGACTGGTCGCGAATAATGTCCAGCTTCAGGCCCGGCGGAAGCTGCGCGCGAATCTGCTCAATGCGGCCCTTGAGTGTGTCGATCAACTCGACCGTGTTTACGCCGGACTGCTTGCGAACTTGCAGGATGACGCCGGGCTGGCCGTCAAGACGAGCCAGATTGCGCGGCTCCTCATAGGAGTCCGTGACCGTGGCGAAATCGCGCACGCGAATGGCTACGCCGTTGCGCTGCGCCGCGACCACATCGCCGAACTGCTCCGCCGCCGTCAGACGGCCCAGGGTGCGCACGATCAATTCACGCTCGCCCTGCGCCAGCCGACCGCCGGGCGACTCCTGATTCTGCCGCCGCAAACTGCCCGCTACTTGATTAATGCTCAGGCCCAGCGAGTTCAGCCGGTCGGCGTCCACCTCAATCTGGATGGCGCGCTCGCGCCCGCCGATCAACTGCACCTGGCCAACACCGGCCAGGCCCTCAAGTTCCTGCTTGATGCGCTTGTCGGCAATCTCCGTCATTTCGCGCAGAGGCTTGTCGCCAGAGAGAGCGATGGCCAGAACGGGCGAGGCGTCCGGATCGACCTTCTCGATCAACGGAGGATCGACACCGTCCGGCAACAGCTTAATCACGTTGGAAACTTTGTCGCGCACATCCTCCGAGACTTCCTCGATGTTGCGATCCAGAACGAAGCTGACCACCACGATGGAGACGCCTTCGCGGCTCACCGAGCGCAGCTCGTCGATACCTTGAATCGTATTGACGGCCTCTTCGATGGGCTTTGATATCTCGGTCTCAATTTCCTCGGCGCTGGCGCCGGGAAAGGTTGTGGTGATGACCAGTGTGGGAAATTCCACGCGAGGGAAAAGATCGACGCCGAGCTTGCTGAAGGAAAACAGACCGAGCACGACCAGCGCCATGATCATCATGGTGGTGAACACGGGCCGCCGGACACTGACCGCTGCGAGACTCATGGCTGACTCCCGGATGAAGCAGAGGATGGCGTCGCTGTTACCTTTACGCCTTCGCGTAGACGAGCCATCTGCGAGACGGCGATCTGCTCGCCAGGACTGAGTCCTTTGATGATTTCGATTTTGTCGCCGTAGCGGTCGCCCAACTCGACCACTTTCTCTTTGATCGCCCCACTCTCCACTACATAGACTTTTTGTACACCGTAGAACGAAAGCACGGCGGTAGCGGGAACGCGCATCATCGGGTCCACTTGGTCGGTGTCGAGTATGGCGCGAGCAAACAGGCCGGGCCGCAGGCGTCGCGCGCCGTTCTCCACGCGGGCCTCCACGGAGAAGGTGCGCGACTGTGGATTCACCGCGCCGGCGAGACGGGTGATCTTTCCCAAAAATGTCTCGCCACTGTAAGCCTCCACAGAAACGCGGACGTCCGCTCCGGCTTTCACATAAGGGAAGAATCGCTCCGGAACATCGGCGCGCAGCTTCAGCGGATTGGTGCTGGCGATGGCCGCCAGCGGCGTCTGCTCGCGGACATACTGGCCCACCTCCACCAGCCGCTCGCGGATGGTGCCCGCGAAAGGCGCCTTCACGCGGGTGTTGGCCAGGTCCTGCTCGGCCAGTCCCAACTGGGCGCGCAGATTATCCACGCGAGCCACCAGGTTGCGGGCCTGTTCGAGCGCGGCGGAGTAGTTGGCTTGGCTGGTGCGCTCACGCGCCTCGGCGCTGTCGTAGGCGGCCTGTGAGAGCACGCCGTCGGTTTTGAGCGACTGGGCGCGATCAAAATTAGCTTTGGCGTCGGCGGCTTCGGCGACGGCGCGACGCACGCTGGAAGTTCCTGTCAGCTCGGGAATCTTCGCGGTCGCATTTTGCATACCCAGTTGCGCAAGGACTTCTTGCAGCGCGGCGCGCTGGCGAGCGACGGCCAACTCATACTCCGTGGCGTCCATCTCGATTAATATTTGGCCTTGCGCCACACTGTCGCCGAGATCGGCGCGGACGACTTTCACCAAACCGGATACTTCGCTCGACACAACCACTTCCTGATCGCCCGCCAGCGTGCCCACGATCTCCACTTCGCGGCGCACCGGCTCAGTGGAGACCACCAGCGATTGGATAGCCAGCGGCGCGTCCGGCACGACGGCTGTCTCTACGGCGGGCTTCGAGCAACCCGTGACCATCAGCAGGATGGCCAGCGCGGCGCAACAGCAAGCGGATGTTCTCCGGAAGAACCGGGATTGTTGCAGCGGGTAATGGCAGGTCATGTGTGAGAGATCTTTCTGGAGTTGAGCAGAGTACAAAGCGCATATCAACGACGTTCGAGATCAAGCCATGCAGCGCTGTCATTCCGAGCGCAGCGAGGAATCTGCTTTTCGCGCGCTACTGAAAAAGCAGATTCCTCGCTGCGCTCGGAATGAAAACAAAGTCGGATTTCAGGCTGCTCCGGGATGCGTAACGTTAGCTGGTGAGCGCCGCCAGACCAGCCTCGGCCACCTGCATGTCTTCCTTCCAGTGGCCGCCGGAAACGCCGATGCCGCCAACCAATTGCTTCTCAATTTTGATTGGATAACCGCCGCCGAAGATCACCAGGCGAGGGGTGTGGGTGATGCCGTGCAGGAGCGGTGGGTCGTCCTTGACGAAGTCGAACCACTGATGCGTGGCCACGCCGAAGCTGATCGAGGTCCACGCCTTGTTCTGCGAAATCTCGATGGACAGGACCGGCGCTCCGTCCATGCGGGTGTAGGCTTTCAGGTTGCCGCCTTCATCGCAGATGGCGATGCACATGGGCCGCTTCATCTCAGCCGCTTTGGCCTCGGCCGCGGCGAGCATCTTCTTGGCCGCCTCGGCAGAGATCGTCTGTTTGGTAATGGTATTGGACATCAACACTTTCCTCCGTGGGTTGTTGGGAGCATTAGGGTGCGCGGGCAAATACTTATGATATCTCTGATTGGCGTAAATAGTAAGAGCGAGTGGCGTGGACAGGCGTTGGGGAATGGCAACCTGGTCTGCTTGCTGACGAGGGCGGCTCTGTCACTTCACCAGGAAGTAGAAGGCGATGCCGAAGCCAATGACCGATACGATCGCGCGCACCAGCTTGGGGCCCACGCGGCGCGCCAGTCGCGGGCCAAGGATGCCGCCGAGCGCGGTGCCGGCGAAGATGGTTCCGCACTCCACCCAGTAAATATCGGCGAGCAGGACGAAGACCACGCAGGCGATTCCGTTGATGAGCAGGCCCTGGAAGACTTTCAGCGCGTTCATGGCGTGGATGTTTTTTTGACCCATCAGACCGAGGGCGGCCAGCATCAGGATGCCAATGCCCGCGCCGAAGTAGCCACCGTAGCTGGCCACCAGAAACTGAACGAACATGGCCAGCGCCAGGCCATAGCGCGACTTCTCGATGGCATGCGCTTCAATCTCGAATAACCTCATGAGCTGATTCTGGAAGGTGAACACCAGCGCTGCGAATAGCAGCAGGTAGGGAATCATTTCGTTGAAAACGGTCTCACCCGTCCTCAGCAACAGGAGCGAGCCTACCAGTCCGCCGAGCAGGCTGGGTCCGGCGTAGCGCAACACCCATTGGCGCTGCGAGGCCAGCTCATTGCGATAACTCCAGATGGAAGTAGAGATGCCGCCCATCACCGCCCAGGTATTAGTGGCGTTGGCGGAGATGGAGGGCAGTCCAGCCCACAGCAAAGCCGGAAAAGTAATCAGCGTGCCGCCGCCGGCGATGGAGTTCATCACGCCCGCTGCGAGTCCAGCGAAGAATAGGATGGTGGTTTTCCACTCAGCGGGCATAAGTTAAGTTCCTGTGAAAAGCAAGCAAAGCAGTGAATGGTGAGTGGTGGAACACGGTTTACGTATGAATAGCTAAAAAGCTGTTGTTTGACCTATTTTAACGCATCATAAGGGCACGGTTTCAACCGTGCCAAACCGTGGCTCTCAGACCCGAGGCTTTAGCCGCTGAGGGCCAACGACGCACCTCAGGGGCTAAAGCCCGTCATCGTTACGGCCTCCATCGGCACGGTTGAAGCCGTGCCCTTACGATCGCCAAACGAGGTTATGCAACAGTCCCTATTGTCCTTCACCATCTACCGCTCACTACTGACAACTTATCACTCACTACCCGCCAATCACTACTCACCACTCACCAGCCGGGCGGGCTCGACGTGAATCAGCACATCGGCCACGGCGGGCACGCGCTGCCGAATGCGGCTGCGAACTTGACCGGCGATTTCGTGCGAATCATAGACGCTCAAGTGCGGAGCCACTTCAAGGTGCAGGTCCACGTGATAGCGCAGGCCTGTCTTGCGCGCGAAGCACTTCTCCACGCCGAGCGCGCCGGGCACGCTCAGGGCCGCCTCGCGGATGGCGCGCAAAACGGGCTCGGCGGGCATGGTGTCCATCAACTCGAGCGCGGGGTTCCACATAACACGGAAGCCAGTGAAAATAACGACGAGGCCCACGGCGGCGCCGCCAAAGTGATCGGCGGCCAGAAAGCGCTCCGGGTCAGAGAGCGTCAGGCCCAGCGCGGCCAGCGCGACCGCGGCGGCGAGGATATCCACCGCGTCATTCCAGGCATCGGCGATCAGCCCTGCGCTGCCGATCTGCCGGCCGAAGTGGAACTTGGTGTAAGTCAGCAGTCCTTTTACGACGATGGTGATCAGCAAGGCCCAGATGCCCAGGATGGTTGGCGGATCATGATGGATGCCAACCTGGTCGAGCGAACGCAAGCAGATGGCCACGCCGGCTCCGGTCAGGATCATGCCGACGAGCAAGCCAGCCAAAATCTCCGAGCGACCGTGGCCGTAAGGGTGATTCGCATCGGCGGGGCGCGCGGCGTAGATCATGCCCAGCATCACCGCGCCGGAGGCGATCACGTCTCCGGCGAACTCGAAACCAGCAGCGGTGACGGAAGTGGAGCCAATCGAGATGCCGACCGCGATATTCATCGCCGCAAGCAGACCGCTGCCCACCACGCCGGCCAGCGCGACACGCCGCCCCAGCCGGTGCGCGTCAACATCAGAAGGCTCAATTTCCAGAACGTTATTCATAGTCGAGTACTTCACCGGGCAGGTTCTCGAAGTTCTCCAAACCAGGACAGCACGAGAAGACCGCGTCGGCCATTATAGCGGAGAGCGCCTCCGTGTGCCTGAAACCATTCCGGCGAACCCGTTTAACGACCAGTTAATTATGGGATAACTCCGTCCTCCAATTCACTTTCAAGCCTCCGAAATCAGTATGATATAATCCGGTCTATTCAAGCGCCCCCCGCCCGGGCAGCAGCCGGGAGCAAGCGACCGAGAGGAGCAATCATGAATTTCTTTACGACATATTTCGGAAGGTTCCTCGGAATGCTCCGGCGCATCGCCGCAAGTTCGCCTGTCGAAGTACCGCTGTTCGGTCTGATGATGTTGGCTCTGATGTTGGGCATCGCTACGCCGAGGCGGTTGTTCGCGCAGGATGCGGCCACCGGTGCAGGCTCCAACGCTCCCGCCGCAACAGAAGCGATGCCACTTATCCGCGACGAGGAAGTGGTGTTAGCCGTGGGAAACATTAAGATCACCGCCGCGGAATTCAAGGAAATATTAGGATCACTGCCACCGCAGTTCGCCGCGCTTTACGGCCAGATGGGCGCAAAGGCATTTGCCGAGCAGTACGCCAGCCTTCTGGGTCTCTCGCAGGAAGCCGAGAAGCGGGAGTTCGACAAGACCGACCAGTTTCGCCGCATGTTCGAGTTTGAGCGCCGAGTGGTATTGGCGCAGGTGATGGCCAACCAGATAACCAGCACGGCCGGCTCGGTTAGCGACGAAGAGGTTAACTACTACTACACCACGCACGAATCCGAGTTTGAGCAGCTCAAAGTCCGGGGCATATTTATTCCGGTAGTTACCTCGACGACTCGGGCCACGGTGAGCGCGGCCCCGCCCGGAACGCCGCGTACCGGAGCGAAGCCGCAGTATAACGAGCAGATGGGCCAACGGCGCGCCCTACAGATTCGTTCGCTGGTCATTAGCGGCATGGCCGACATGGCGGCTCTGGCCAAGACCGATTCCGATCATCCGACCTCCGCCAAAGGGGGAGACTTTGGCTTCGTGCGACGCGGCGAACTGCCGCCTGCTGTCTCCACCACGGTCTTCGGCATGCAGGTAAATCAGGTGAGCGCGCCGCTAAGAGACAAGTCGGCGACGAAGGGCGGGTTCTACATTTTCCGCGTGGAGGCCAAGCGCTTGCAGCCGCTGGCCGAAGTGAAGGAAGGAATCCGCTCCTCGCTCAGCATGGAAAAGCTGAACACCTACCTATTGCAGATCCGCGAGAATTATCCGGTAACCTACCATCCCACTTTCTATAATGTTCTGGAGCCGGCCAAGCCAGCGGCCAGCACCGCGCCCGCTCCAGCGAGCGGTGGACGATAATTACCTTGAAGTTCCAGCAATCCGAAGCCAGTGTGGAAAACCCTGTGGAAATGCTCCCAACGAGATACCGCAGTCGTTAACAATTGCGCCGCTTCGTGCGGTTTGCACCAATATTCAGCAATCGCCTATCGAGATTTTATCCATAAATTTGACAGTTACATACAGAAGACTATTGGACATTCGCCGATGATTTACTGGAGGTTGCAGCGGGTCGTAACCAGAGAGGTATTACCATTCACATAGATGATCAGCCGCCAAAGGCGTAGGCTGGCGGTACGGAGTCTTCCCAATAGAAATATATGACCGGCAATTGAAGTGATGAGAGTGGAGGTTAGTACGCGCTCTTCTGGCCGGAGGGCAGCTTCATGGGGATGGTAATCTCCTGGGCGCTTTCCTTCAATTCATGCTGCTCCCCGTAGGTTTGATAGCCGCGAGCAATCACCTGAATCTTCACCGTCCCACGGGGGATGTTGCTTAGCACCACCACGCCCTTCTGATTCGCTTTCGATTCCCAAGATACGCGCTTGTCTCGGCGTAGACGGCGGTCCACCTCGAAACGCACCACAACGTGGGCATTGTAGATCGGCTTCTTGCTTTCCTGTTCCACCACCTGCACGGTCAAGCGGGTCGTCTTCTCTGTTTCCGGGGTCAACACCTCAGGCGACTGCTCATCGCGAGCCAGTGGCGTAGGATTTTGAGCTGCCGATCGTTGCGCGGGCAGCGCAGCCACCATGGCCAGCAAAGCCAAAAGAATCGTCGCTGTGATAGGCCTGCTCATCGCGTCCTCATCTAGTCGAAGGTAGTCCTAAAAATCCTCGCGTGCAATATGAGCAATTCTACCACAGCTCCCGGCAGCCAGCATCCATCTATGGTGTCCATGAAGTTGGATGCAAGATCGTCTTGACACGCTGGGGACCCAGACCTATGATGTCTCTCAGGTGAGGGTGGCAGGTGGTGGGTCAGCGGCGGAATCGGCCTTCTAACGAATGCAATGCAGCGAACCCTACCATGGTGGATTCTCAATAGTATTGGGGTCGTAATCTAGTCAAGTCGCAGTTCGTTAGTACACGATAGTTGAACAAAGACAAGCTTTGATCACGAAAGAGGGGTCTCTATGAGCAAGAAGAACTCTGTTTGGTCGGGATTGTGCCTGCTGGTTTTGATGGCGCTGGTAGGAACGGGTATTGCGCAGGCACAAAACGTCGGCGCCATCTCTGGCAAGGTCACAGATACCTCCGGCGCGGTCATCCCCGGAGCGACCGTTGAGTTGCGCAATCTGGATACAGGTTCCTCGCGCACCGTTACCTCGGACGGGCAAGGCAACTACCGCGCGCCGGAAGTTCCCCTCGGCAGCTATCAGTTGGATGCCAGCTTCACCGGCTTCCAGAAAGTTCAGCGCACCGGCGTACAGATCACGCTGGGCCGCGACGCCACCATCGACTTCCAACTCTCAGTCGGCGAAGTGCAGGAAGTGGTAACGGTAACGGGCGACGCGCCGATGGTGGAGACCACCAAGGCGGACATGGGATCGCTGGTCACGCGTGAGCAGATCTCCGACCTGCCGCTGCGCTCGCGCGACTTCTCGCAGTTGATCACCATGCAGGCCGGCGCGGTGCAGTACCGCCACACCACGGGCAGCGACATCGCCGGCTACGGCGCGCGCATCTCGGTCAGCGGCGCGCGCACCAGCTCGAACAGCTTCACGCTCGACGGCGTGGACATCAACACGCCCAACCAGATGATCCCCTCCGGCGTCGACGGCGCGATGCTGGGGGTGGAAGCCATCCGCGAATTTAAGGTGCTGGGCAGCAACTACAGCGCGCAATACGGCCGCGCCGCCGGAGCGAACCTGCAGGCCGTCAGCCGCTCGGGCACCAACCTGTTGCACGGGTCGCTGTTCGAGTATCTGCGCAACGACAATCTCGACGCCGCCAAGTGGGAGACCAGCGCCTTCAAACTGAAGAAACCGGAGTTCAAGCGCAATCAATTTGGCGGCTCGGTCGGCGGACCGATCATCATGGACAAGACCCATTTCTTTACGACGTATGAAGGCGTACGCCAGGTCTTTCCCCGCTCGGAGGTCTCCGTGGTGCCCTCGACTATCGCGCGGCAGGGAGCGAACGTAAGTCCCGTGATCCGCCCCTATTTAAATCTGTGGCCGACTCCAAATCTTACGGAACCCGCCACGGGCCTGGTGGCGGACTGGGCTAATAATGATATTCAGAAGATCAACGCCGACTACGTGAGCGGGCGCATCGATCATCAATTACACGCCAACCACTCCATCTTCGGACGTTACACGATAGACGATTCCGGCCTGACCGACCCGGACACAATTCCGCTGTTCGGGGCCGATGCGCGCATTCGCAATCAATATATAACCCTGGAAGAGCGCAGCATCATTTCCCCAACCACGATCAACGCCGTGCGCCTGGGCTTCTCGCGCTCGGCGCAGTTCTCCGATATCTATGAGATCAATGCCCCGCCCGCGGCGCTGTCGTTCGTACAGGGCCGGCCCTTCGGCGGCATCTCCACCGGCAGCGGCGTTACGGGGTTGACCGGCTACTCCGGCAACGGCCCGCGCAACTACATCCTGAATATTTTTCAGGTCTATGACGACTTTACCTGGGAGCGCTCCAGCCATTCCATCAAGCTGGGATTCACTTACGAACATTTCGTGTTCAATCGCAAGGGCCTGTCCCGAGCGGGAGGCGCGTGGACCTTCGGCAACCTCACTTCTTTCCTGACCAACGGCACGCCCACCCGTCTGCGCATCATGGGTCCGGAGCAGTTCGTCGATGCCCAAGGCCGCACGCTGCGCACCGATCCGTACCGGACGGCATTGCAGGACCTGCTCTCCGGATATTTTCAGGATGACTGGCGCGTGCGCACGAACCTGACGCTGAATCTCGGCGTGCGCTGGGAGATGACCACGGCAGGCAAGGAAAAGCACGGGCGGCTGGCCAATCTGCGCAACGCGCTCGATCCCTTCCCGACCGTGGGCGACCCGCTCTACGACAATCCCACGGCGGACAACTTCATGCCCCGCATCGGCTTCGCCTGGGACCCCACCGGCTCCGGCAAGACTTCCTTGCGCGGCGGCACGGGATTGTTCTATGAGCCTATCCTAGCCCGGCAATATCTGAACAGCATTGACCGCCAGCCGCCCTTCTGGGTGGATGTGGATGTGCGCACGGCCGACATCGCTCGCGTGAATGCATTTCCCAATCTGACCCCGGTGCTGGCCCAGTTGGCCACAGGCCCGCAGGCGCTGCACGTTACCGATTTCAATTTGAATAGCCCGTATATTTTCCAGTGGAACCTTGCCGTGCAGCACATGATGACGCGTACGTCGGTGGTGGAGCTTGGCTACACCGGCTCGCGCGGCGTGCATCTCTCCAGCCGCCAGGACCTGGCCGTGCCCGTGCCCGTCCGTCAGGCGGATGGCCGCTTGTTCTATAATCCCAGCCGCAGTGCCATCTCGGACCTGCTGAACCCGAATTTCTCGCGCATGGAGTGGTATTCCACCGGCGCGAACTCGAAATATCACGGACTGCGCGCCTCCTTCCAGCAGCGCATGAGCAACGACCTGAACTTCCAGGCCAACTACACTTTCTCGAAGGCCATGGACAACTCCTCGACCACCATCAGCGGCGAAGTGGGCGACTCGACCATTCAGAACGCCTATGACATGATGGCAGACTATTCACTCGCCGATTTCTACGTGAAGCACAACTTCGTAACCAATTTCACCTACCAGCTTCCCATTGGCCAAGGTAAGAAGATTGCCGGAGGCATCGGCTCGTTGAGCAATGCCTTTATCGGCGGCTGGCAGATCGCCGGGGTTTTCTCGGCCATCACCGGCACGCCGATGTCTGCCACCAGCAATAATCAACTCTCCCACACGCTGTTCGGCGGGGGCGTGCGGCCTGATCTGAAATCGGGTGGCGATAACAATCCGGTCTATGAATCCCCTGAGGTGCGCGCGGTCCCTGGATTGTTCTACTACGATCCCACCAATTTCGCCCCGCAGTCGGGCGGCCGGGCCGGCGCGCCGTCGGGCTACTACGGCAATCTGGGCCGCAACACCATCATCGGACCCGGCACCACCACGGTTGATTTTTCACTGATGAAGAATGCGGCGATAACTGAAGGCAAGAACCTCCAGTTCCGCGCTGAGTTCTTCAATATGCTGAACCGCCCGAACTTCTCCCAGCCGAGCGCCCTCATCTTCGATTCGGCGGCGGCATTTGTGGCGGAAGCTGGTCGCATCTCGTCCACGGTCGGCTCGGCGCGGCAGATTCAGCTCGCGCTGCGCTTTACCTTCTAGCAACTGAAGCGGAACCAACTTTTCACTTTCAACGGGCCCGGGGGCATTGCCTTCGGGCCTGTTTCTTGTTTTACTAGGCGCTCGGATTCACTTTCCCCTCGGAGCAGCTCCCCCCGAAATCGCGATTGGAGTAGTGTATTTGGTAGTCCCAGTACTACTGAGACTCCGGTTCCATTTGCATCCGCGCCGCGCGACTGCATACTGGCGCTTGATGGGACGCGAAGTGTGGCGCCGGTTCATTGATGTGGAGAATTGGCAATGGAAATGGCGGTCGGCAGGCTTGGGAAGGAAGCTGGCTTGATGAAGATTCTGAACGCACCTCGCTACGCGGCCATGCTGGTCGCGCTCTACTTTGCGTTCGCATGGTGCGCGACTTCCTTGTTCGCGCATGGTGATCCTGGCGGGCAGATTGAGGCGGTAACCGCCGAACTCGCAGCCCATCCTGGCAACGCGCAACTTCATCTCAAGCGCGGCGAGCTGCACCGCAACGCGGAGTTCTTCCTGTTTGCCAATGACGATTTTGATCGCGTCGAGAAGATTGATCCTTCCATCACCTTGGTCCACCTGGCCCGCGCGAGGAACTACCTCGGCTGGCGGAAGCCCGCGCCGGGCCTGGAATCCATCGAGCGCTATTTAGTCACCGAGCCGCCCGACGCGCTGGCCGCCGAGGCGCATGAAGTTCACGGCAAGCTGCTGGCCGCTCTCCACCGTTCGCTGGAAGCCGCCGCCGCGTTTACTCTCGCCATTGAACGTTCCTCCTCGCCTTCGCCTGATCTGTTTATGGAGCGCTTCGGCGCGTACCAGTCCGCGGGATCGGCTCATCTCGACGCGGCGCTGCGCAGCCTCGACCAAGGCATTGCGCGGCTTGGCCCCATCGTCAGCCTGATGCAGCCGGCTCTCGAGATGGAGTTGCTCTTGCACCGCTTCGACGCCGCGCTCGCCCGCGTGAACCAAATCGCCGCCACCATGCCGCGTCCGGAAACCTGGGTTGCGCGCCGTGGCGAGATACTCATGCAGGCTGGTCGCGCCACGGAAGCGCAGGCGGCGTTTCAACAGTCTTTAGTCAAGATCGAATTGCTGCCGGCGCGCCATCGCGCCACGCCGGCGACTCAACAACTCGAAAAGGAAGTTCGTAGCAAGCTGAACGCGCTGGAAGAATCGACGATCGCGGCAAGCAACTAACGGGGACGGCGCTGCCGCTTCATATTGTTTGAGGAGAAGTAATCATGCATTCCATAAGCACTGCACCGCGCCACAAACGCTCCGCCATCCTGCTGCTGGTGGCGCTCGCCCTGCTGACCGCGGGGCCGCTCGACGCCGCCAGTCTCACGCGCGGGCCTTACCTGCAAATCAGCACGCAGACCAGCATGGTGGTGCGCTGGCGCAGCGATGTGGCAACGAATAGCCGCGTGCGTTACGGCACCGCGCCCGGTTCGCTGACGTCCACACTGGACAACGCCTCCTCGGTAACCGAGCACGAGATCACTCTGGCCGGACTTTCACCGAACACCACGTACTGGTATTCCGTCGGCTCCACCACGTAGACGCTGGCCTCGGGCAACGATACCTTTTTCCTGACCGCGCCCTCCACCGGCAAGCCCACCCGCGTGTGGATACTGGGCGACGCCGGCACGCTCACCGCCGGCCAGCAGAATGTGCGCAATGCCTACGACCGCTTCACCGGTTCGCGCCACACCGACCTCTGGTTGATGTTGGGCGATAACGCTTACAACACCGGCACCGACGCGGAGTTTCAAGCGGCCGTGTTCAACATGTACCCCCAGATGCTGCGCAAGAGCGCACTGTGGTCCACGCGCGGCAATCATGAAAGCGCGACGTCGGGCGGAGTGCCTGTCTACTACAACATCTTCAGCATGCCCACCGCTGCTCAGGCCGGCGGAATGTCCTCGGGCACCGAGGCATACTATTCATTCGACTACGGCGACATCCACTTCATTTGTCTGGACTCCTACGGCAGCAGCCGCGCGGCAGGCTCGGCGATGCTGAACTGGCTGCAAGGCGACATTAATTCCACTACCAAGACGTGGATCATCGCCTTCTGGCATCATCCGCCGTATAGCAAAGGCTCGCACAATTCCGACACGGAAGCCGAGCTGATCGAGATGCGTCAGAACGCTTTGCCCATACTTGAGGCGGGCGGCGTTGATCTGGTCCTGGGCGGGCACAGCCACTCCTACGAACGCAGCTTCCTGCTCGACGGGCACTACGGACTGTCGGGCACGCTGATCCCGGCGATGAAGAAGGACGCCGGCAGCGGACGTCCTGGCGGCGCCGGCTCGTACAAGAAACTCTCGCCCAACCCGCAAGCTCCCAACGCGGGCGCGGTCTATGCCGTGGCGGGCAGCTCCGGCCAGGCCACCGGCGGCACGCTGAATCACCCGGCGATGTTCATCTCTCTGAACAACATGGGCTCGATGGTGCTGGACGTCGACGGCAACACCATGCACGTGAAATATCTGCGCGACACCGGCGCGATCGACGACTACTTCACCATGCAGAAGGTCTCACTCGGCAACACCGTGCCGCCGAGCATCACCACGACTTCCGTTCCTGACGCCATCACCAACACGCCCTACTCGGCTTCCTTCGCCGCTGACGGCGATCAGCCCATCGTGTGGTCGCAAATAGCGGACGCGCTGCCTCCGGGCATGATCTTCCACCCGACCGGCACGTATTACGGGACGCCGACCGCGGCGGGGACATACAACTTCACGGTGCAGGCTTTGAACGTCGCGCCGGCCGATACACAGGCCATCACGCACGTCGTCGTATCCGCTACACCAGGCGCTCCTGTTTCGCTGGGAGCCACGGCCGTCTCCGCCAGCCAGATCAATCTCGCCTGGACCGACACCGCCGGCAACGAAACCGGCTTCAAGATCGAACGCTCCACCGACGGCGTGAACTTCACCGAGATCACTACGGTGGGCGCCAACGTAACGGCGTACTCGAATACGGGACTGAACGCTTCCACGCAGTACACCTACCGCGTGCGAGCGTATAACGTCGCCGGCGATTCGGCTTACAGCAATACATCGGCGGCGACCACGCAGAGCGGCGCGCCGGCGGCACCCACTTCGCTGTCAGCTGCCACGGTTTCCAGCAGCCAGATTAACCTTACATGGACCGATAACAATGGCAACGAGGATGGCACCAGGATCGAGCGCTCACCCGACGGGGTGAACTTCGCGCAGATCGCCAGCGTCGGCGCGAACATCACCGCCTACTCGAACACAGGCCTCGCGGGGGGAGCAACGTACACCTATCGCGTACGGGCCTACAACGCCGGCGGCGATTCGCCTTACAGCAACACCGCCAGTGCGACCACTCTGGCCGGACCGCCCGCCGCGCCCACATCATTGCTACTCACTTCGGTCTCCACCACGCGCATCGACCTGCACTGGACGGACAATTCCAGCAATGAAAGTAACTTTATGATTGAACGCTCCACCAACGGCAGCACGTGGATGGTGATTGCCACATTGGCCCCGAACGTGACTACATACTCGGCCACCGGCCTGAACCGCAACACGCGCTACTACTTCCGCCTGCGCTGCTGGAACGCGGCGGGCTTCTCAGCTTACAGCAACACCGCGAACATCAAGACCAAGTCGCGCTAACTGTTCGCCCGCCAAAATTCCGCGCCAAGAAAATCGCTTGACGCGGCTACCAAACCGATCTGGTAGCCGCGTCATCCCACCGTTGGATGGCGCGGGATTTTCGACGCCCGTAAAGGCTGTTCCCTTCTCCATAATTTCGCTATCCTAGTCCGGAGATCTCACGAATCCGACTGGGGGCCAGCGCCATGTTTACCCTTGAATTTCGCCGTCCTTATCTTCAACTCTTCGCCACGCTTTTCTTCGTTGCGACATTCGTTCCTACAGGGGGGATGGCCCAAAATCCAGCCCCACCGTCCGTCCCCATGCCTGACGCCCCTCTTCCTGATCCCAGCGAAATGGGCACCTACTCGCTGATCGTGCGCGACCCGGCCACCGGCGAGATGGGGCTGGGCGTGCAATCGAAGGCCTTTGGCGCGGGCAACCGCGTGGTTACCGCGCGCGGCGGACTCGCCGTGATCGCGCATCAGGCGGTGTCCAATCCCATGTTCGGCGCCGTGGGCATGACGCTGCTCGAATCGGGCATGACGCCGCAGGAGGCCATGGACTTCATGGTAAAGGGCGACAACGGCGCGAATCGCCGCCAGATCGCCATGCTCGATTTTCAAGGGCGCTCGGCGGCATGGACTGGTCCCGGCGCCAGCGATTGGAAGGGTCACAAATGCACAGAACTTTATTGTCTGGAGGGCAACACGTTGGCCGGGCCGCAGGTGTTGGAGGCCATGGAGAAGAGCATCACCAGTTCGCGGGGCGCGCTGGCCTACCGTTTGCTCGATGCGCTGGACGCGGCACAGGCCGCTGGCGGCGACTGGCGCGGAATGCAGGGCGCGGCCATCGTCATCGTCAAACCCAACGCCGGGCCGTCTGGTTATAACGACCGCGCCCTCGATCTGCGCGTGGACGATCACCGCGAGCCGCTGAAGGAACTGCGCCGACTGGTCAATATGGACCGCGCCAACAGGCTAATCGCCGAGGCCAATGAGGCGTTGACCAACCGCCGCCCCGACCTCGCCTATGAATTGGTAAAAGCGGCGCGTGATGCCTCTCCGGAGAATGACAATGCATGGGTGGCACTGGCCAATATCAGCGTGCGCCTAGGTCAGAAGGCCGAGGCTGTGGTGGCGCTCAAAAAAGCCGCCGAGTTGAATCCCGCGAACAAGGTGAACCTGCCGAAGAACCCTATATTTGAAGATCTACACAAGGAATTACAGATAACATATTGAAATGATTGGCACCAGAGAGAGTCTTGATCGGCATAATTCTACCAAGGAACGGATATCCATAACCGGACAGTGGTTTACTAGGATGGCCCCCCTATGGCTTACTGGATCATTCTTAGCAATCGGCGAGCCTCCTTATTCCTCAGAAGTCGATGTAGTGTATCGATACTTCCTCGCGTGCTTCTCTGCACCATGGCGATGGCGCTGCTCTCCTGCAACAATGCGCCTCCTGCTCCTCGCGAACAGAGCGATCAGTTACTGATCGCAGCGGCGTCCAATCTTTCCGAGGCGTTCCAGCAAATCGGAGATGACTTCCGGACGCAGACCGGAATCGTCGTCCAATTCAATTTCGGAGCCACCGCGCAGTTGGCTCAACAGATTGAACACGGGGCCGCATTCGACCTGTTCGCCTCCGCAGATGTTAGCCATGTGGACATGCTGGTGAGGGGCGGCAAACTGGTGCCAGAAAGCCGCGCGATTTATGCGCGTGGGAAGTTGACCCTGTGGGTGCCGCCGGGCAGCAGAAGCAACATCAGCAGTCTGCGTGATTTGGAAAATAACTCGGTCCGGTTCATCGCCATCGCCAATCCGGAGGTCGCCCCCTACGGCGCTGCGGCGGAGCAACTGCTGCGATCGTACTCGTTGTGGGATAAACTCGAACCCAAGCTGGTCCGCGCGGAAAATGTAACCGCTGCCGAGCAGATGGCCGCCACCGGCAACGCCGATGCGGCGTTCACCGCATACTCACTGGTGTTTCGCGATCCAGGAACGATCATTCCGTTGGACGGTGCGGGACTCGCGCCCATCGATCAGGCGCTGGGCATCCTGACCAGTTCAGCACACCAGCAGAATGCTGCGCGATTCGCCGAGTTCGTTTTGCGCGGACCGGGCCGAGAGATTCTGCGGGCGTCAGGATACGACCTGCCTTAACGCGGGCGTGGTTAGTGCACAACTAACTTACGAACGAAATTTCCTTGCTGGCTGGAGTAAGATCCAACTCGTGAGCCAGTTGATAAAACCGCCGCAGTCCTGCGATATTTTGATCCCCAAGAGAGAAGTCAATATTGTTGGTCAGGTAGTTGAGAATCAGCTCCGGCGCGAGGCCGGTGCGCGCCTGCTCCTCCGGCACAATCTGATCGAGATGCTGGAGCGCGTAGGCCGCTGACTCCTGAAACGCCGCCGTCAGCCCCACCTGCCCATCCAGCAAGGCTTGGGAACGTATGGCCCATATAGCAAATACAAAAGGCAGGCCTGTCATCTCGCGCCAGTCATCGGCGAGATCTCGCACCAACAAGCCGGGAAAATCCGTGGCCAGCGCAGGATCGCCGATCATCATGGCCGCGTCGCAGGAAGCGAGCATGGCAGGCAAATCCGGCGCGTGCGCGACGATCCTGGGTGCGATATGGTAATGTCGCGCCATCAATATTTGTACGAGACAAGCCGAAGTCCGCGAAGAAGTATCCAGCGCGACGCTGCGAATTTGGTCGAGCGGACACTTCGAGAGCAGCAGAACACTGCGCACGGGACCGGACGACGACACGGACAATCCCGGAATAATCTGCAACCCCTCTATGCGCTGATACTCGATGGATGGAATAATCCCTGCGTCCGCCACCCCAGATCGTAACGCGTCCGCGCACAACGACGGCAGCATGTTGGTTACTGCAAACCGCTCGCGGTGCGGACCATGCACCAGACCCCAGACCAGCGGGACGGAGTTGAGATAGGAGACGGCGGCAACGCGTAAAGTTGGAGACATAGTGAGTGGAAATCGGCGTTGGACGTTTAGGATTTCGCGGCGGTAATCTCCCTCGCGGGAAGAACATCCATAAACGCTGAAACTGAAAAGACGGCGTTGCCCGCGCCCGGCGCTCCGTAGCCCGGCGGCGGCGCAAGCCGATGCCGCGCCAGCGTGTCGCGATAGGTTTGCAACAGGCGCAGGTGATACTCCAACGGCGCGGGCTCCTGCAAGCCGAGGTTGCTCAGCGGTTCTGGGCACCAGGTGGTAAAGCGCGGCGTGATGCCGTGCGACATGAAGAAGTCGAGACCCGCCCCTGTTGAGCGTATGGCCTGTTCCACATCGGTGAACCCGTGCGGGCGCGCCATCTCCACGCCGCCGACAAAATTGGGGATCACGTTCGTCGCGCCGAAGACTTCGCGCGCGTCGAGGATGCGATCGATCCACGTTTGCCGTCCGATGTAGCTCGACTTGCCCGGACACAACCACGCGAACAGACGCTCGTCCCACACTTCGTAATTGGGATGATAGATTTTGATTCCTGCCTCGCGGAACGGCCGCAGTTGCTCGGCGGGCATGGCCTGCATCACAGCTTTTCCGATCCAGCGGCCCGGATAGCGCGCTTCAATCGCTTGGGCGTAGCGCAGATAGAACTCCGACTCGGACTGCCCGCGCAACTGCGACGTTACGCTCCCGCCTGTCAGTGTGTAGGCCTTGGCGCGCGTGTCGGAGGCGGCGATCAGGTCGAGCGCCTCCAACACTTCATCGACATCCTTCACCGTTGTATAAACGCGGCCGGCGGCGCGCTGCTGATCGAAGTTGGGGTTGATGTCGCAGAAGCGGCACTCCTGATCGGTGCCCACATACTGGCAACGGCGAAACGCGGTGAGGTAGATGAGGTATCCCCACTCAATCACCGGCGCGATCTCAACCACAGGCTTGCCACTCGACAATGTCTTGCCGTAGTGCGCCGGCCTGGGCGGCAACTCGACGCGCGCAATCAACTGCCCGTCTAGCCACAATGCAAAGCCATCATCGTCGCGACCCAGCAAGTAGGGTGACTCGGGGTTCAATCGAACGGAGACAATCGTTCGCCGCAATAAGAACGGGCCGCCCGTCAGAGCAATCTCCTCCGGGGCACGGAGATTCTCCTGATGACTCATCTCAGTGATGGGAGTACGGTCGAATGAAAAAATGAAGTAAGACTTCTCCTGATAGGGTTGCTGCGCGGCGCCGTCATTTTTTGGCGCGGTGCCCCCAGCGCGCAAAGCGTCCCCCAAAGACAGACCAAGGCGCAGCAGATCCTCCTTGAAGAAGACCTCGCGCGGAAGGTCGGGAAACTCTTCCATCTTCGCGGAAATATAGTCGAGCCGATGGGTGATCACAATCCTCTATTTTGCCTTAAGCGCACCATCAAGCGCCAGAATTACTCCTGGCCGGACAATAGCCGATTATTGCCAATGAATTGATAAGCCGCTATCCTTATCGGCATGGTAGACGGAATAAAACTTGGCCTTAGGTTCCGCGGCCCTGAAGTAGATGACGGCTCTATGGATGTAGAGGATGCCATCTCAGCGCTTCAAGGTCTTTCCAATGCATATTCACTTCTTACTGCCGAGCTGGGCCCATATTACAAGTCTCACCTGAAAGTCTCCGAGGTAAAAAAGAATCGACGGAACTAACTGTTCTGGCGTGGATATTTTTTAGCCAATCACCGAATCCACTACAGTCTTTGGAAATGGCGAAGGATTCTGTCAAATGGGTACTTGGAAGTATTGTAAAAATCATTCAAGCGAAGAAGCACATTAAGAATCATCCCTACGAAGTCGCTGTTAAAGGCAATAACAATAATGTGGTAATCATCAACGGCGAGGGAAATAACTTGGAATTCCCACACGAATTAGTCCCCCTGCTACGAACGAAGAAGCTTGACTCTGAATTGCATAAGATTGCCAAGCCGTTGGCACAGGGCAGGATTGATAGTGTGGAATTGCGTTCGGGAGATTTGACAGAGTCCATTGAAGCCAGCATCTCCGTCGGGGAACGTGAGTATTTCAGCGTTGAGGAAGTTGCCACAATTATCACCAAGGAAAGTACATTGGATGGTTTTTTGGAGTCGATAAACAAGGAAACTCGAAGAGGAACATTTCACTTACGTAATGGCAGGGGCATCCCCTACCATTACAAAGGAGAGAATCCTACAAGTTTCTTCCTGGATTTTGGATACGCGGGCCTCGTTCGGGTTTCATGCATGGCCTCCTTCGACTCGGACCTTCAGCCAATAAAGCTTGATATATTCTCTGTTGATAAATTGCAGAGACCAATGCTTTACGAGCCGCTGGACGAAGATTAATTTTAGGCCATGAGTTAGTATCGCTCACAGCAGGTGCTAGTTAGAATTACCCTCCAAGCTCCGACAAGCACCTAAGAAGTTTGAGCAGCCACCAGCGCCAGATGCGCCGCGCCGAACAACCCTGCTTCACCGCGCAACTGGGATTGCACCACGCGTGTGCCGCCTTCGGCGTAGATGTAGGAGCTTCGCTGCAACTGCTTGAACATAGCTGGCGCGTAGGCGTCCCACGCTTCGGCCACGCCGCCGCCAAGCACATAAAGCGGCAAGTTCAGAGTATTCACCAGACCCGCGAGTGCAATGCCGAGGTATTTCCCCACGGATGCGTAGATTCGTCGCGCAACGTCGTCGCCTTCCTGCGCGCAGCGGAAAACCAGCGCGGCTGTCAGCGGCTCGCCCGAGACAACCGCCTTGGACAGCAACGAGTCGGACGAGGACTGAATAGCCGCGCGCGCCTTGCGAACAATCGCGGTTGCGGAGGCCTTGGTCTCCAGGCACCCAGTGCTGACGCAGCCGCACTGAGAACCACTCTCACTGACCATGACGTGGCCCACCTCACCGGCCATGCCGAGGAACCCATGCCAGATTTTCCCGTCGAGGATCAGCCCGCCGCCGACGCCGGTGCCCAGCGTGATCAGGCACATGCTATCAACATCACGACCGGCACCCAGCCATTTCTCTCCGAGCGCGGCGAGGTTCGCGTCGTTATCCAAATGAACGCGTGCGCCCAGCCGCCGCTCCAATTCGTCGCGTACGGGAAAGTTTTCCCAGCCCGGCAAATTGGGCGACCGCCGGAGCTGCCCCGTTTCGCGATGAATGATGCCCGGCACGCCCGCGCCGATGCCCGCCAGCGTGGCCTCCGGATTGCCAGATGCCCCGTGTTTGGCAATCAACACCTGCGCCGACTCGCATAATTGTTCGATCACTCGGTCGCGTCCCGCCAGCGTCTTGACGGGGGATGAAAGGCGCTCCAGCACACGGCCCGATTCATCCACTGCCGCGACGCGCAGACTCGTCCCGCCTAGATCCACTCCAATAGCAAATCGCATCAACCCTTTCCCTTCCCGCGCGCCCTGGGCATTCTCCCCGGCTGGCAATGAGGACAGAAGTGCGTGCTGCGCCCGGCCACGATGATGCGGCGGATCGCGGTCTTGCACTGCTGGCATGGCTCTCCGGTGCGCTGGTACACACGATGATGCATCTGGAACCAGCCCTGCCTTCCCTGCCCGTCCACGTAGTCGGAGATGGACGACCCGCCGGCTGAGATCGCCTCTTGCAGAACAGCGCGGATCGACAAGCGTAGCGCGCTGGCTTGTTGAGTGCGGATTCGCGCCGCGATCTTCGCCGGATAAATTCCAGCGCGAAACAAACTTTCATCTGCGTAGATGTTGCCTAGCCCACGAACAAATGACTGATCGAGCAGCACCGCCTTGACCTTCGCTTTGCGTGCGCGCAGTCGGGAGATAAACTCCGCTTCACCAATCTCCAGTGGCTCGGGACCCAGTCCGGCAGGCGCGCCGGTAGTGCCGCCCGAAACCGCGCCCTCGGAAACACGCACGCGCCCGAAGCGGCGAATGTCGGCGAAGTGCAACCAGCGGGGAAGTTTGGCGGACGCTTGATCTCGCTCCGAGCCGACGGCATCGTCCAACTCGAATATGAGATGCGTGTGCCGGGAATGCGGCACGCAGGAAACTTCCGAGGTAAGCCGACCCGTCATACCCAGATGTACCAATAAGGACTGGCGGCCCATCGCATCGCCGGGCTTGTCGCCTGCCGAAGTGAGGCCAATAAGAATGTTCTTCCCGCAGCGCGCGACCTCGACGATCCGCGCGCCGCCAACCTGTTCACGCATCCGCTGAGGAGGCGCATCCAGCAAGCGCCGCAACGTCGCGGGCCATTCGCCGGGCCGCTGCTCAGCCGGAAATTGCAGCGCAAGTATTTGCCGACCGATCAGCAATGGGCGCAAGCTGCGCACTACGCTCTCGACCTCTGGCAATTCAGGCATAACCAACAACTTACCATAGCCGCTGCTTCACGTCAGGGCACGACTTCAGTCGTGCCGGAAGAGCCGCCATATCAGCCGGGGCTTTAGCCCCTGAGGTTGGTTCTTGATCGCCTTTGTTTACAGGGCTTAGGACTACTAACCCTCAGCGGCTAAAGCCGGGTTCGATGACTCCCCTACGGCACGACTGAAGTCGTGCCCTGACGGAAAATCTAGGTTGTCACGCAGACTCTTCAGTTGTGCCTGACATTCTGCAAAAACGTGTTGCAAATTTGAAATTGACCCACTACTCTCCCCCTATTTGATTTGCGATATAATGACTTTCTCGTCCTTGGAATTTCACTCTTGCAGGAGGATACTGCATGCCAGCAAAAGGTTCTGTGACGCCCAACGGCTCTCCGGTTTTACAGGTGGGCACCACCAAAGGAATGTTCCTATTCACTTCTGACCGCGCCCGCAAGAGCTGGCGCATGACCGGCCCGCACTTTCCGGGACATATCGTTTACGCCTCGGCCTACGACGGCCGCGCGGGGCGTCGGCGGCTGTGGATGGCTTCCTTCCACTTGGCCTACGGCGTCACGCTGCGCCACTCGGATGATTTCGGCGCGACCTGGTCCGACCCGGCTGAGACGCCCATCAAATTTCCTGAAGATACCGGCGCGGCGCTGAAGCAGATTTGGCAGATCGCGCCCGGCCCAGCCAATCAGCCCGATACGATCTACTGCGGCGTCGAGCCTGCCGCGCTATTCGTCTCGCGCGATGCCGGGACGAGTTGGTCGCTGGTGCGTGGACTGTGGGATCATCCACACCGCGAGAAGTGGAATCCCGGCAACGGCGGGCTGTGCATGCACACCGTGCTGCCGCATCCGACCGATCCAAAGAAGATGTTGATCGCGGTATCGGCTGCGGGCGTCTATCGCACCGAAGATGGCGGCGCGACCTGGCAAGTCAGCAACAAGGGTCTACGCGCGGACTTCCAGCCGGAGAAGTATCCCGAGTTCGGCCAGTGTGTTCATAAGATCGACCGGCACCCGTCGCGGCCGGAGCGCTTCTTTTTGCAGAATCACGGCGGCATCTATCGCAGCGACGACGGCGGCGCGTCGTGGAAGGATATCGGCAAGGGCGTCCCGTCCGACTTCGGATTCTCGATGGTGGTGAACCCAAATGATCCCGACACGGCGTACATCTTCCCGCTCGCCGGGGAGATGCGCTGCGGCCCCGACGGCAAGGTGCGCGTCTATCGCACACGCAACGGCGGCAAGAAGTGGGAAGCGCTTACGCGCGGCCTGCCGCAGAAGGATACCTACGAAACCGTATTGCGCGATGGCATGGCCGCCGACTCGCTCTCGCCCGCAGGCATTTACTTCGGCACACGCAGCGGCAAGCTGTTCGCGTCGCGCAACGACGGAACTTCCTGGGAGATGATCGCGGAAGG